>JBPCSY010000152.1:0-4640 GCA_051006695.1 Candidatus Nanopelagicales bacterium | reverse complement strand
AGGTCATCGTGCCCGACTACCAGCTCTCGCTGGCCATCGGCCGTGAGGGCCAGAACGCCCGCCTGGCGGCTCGCCTGACCGGCTGGCGCATCGACATCCGCTCCGATGCCGCGCCTTCGGCCCCGGTCGGGCACGCGCCGGAAGCCGACGACTGAGGTGATCCGCACCTGTATCGGGTGTCGAGCCCGTCAGGAGTCCGATGACTCGCCGCCCCTCGCGCACGTCGTCGCGGTGGGCCAGGTCGTGACCCCCGACCCGCGTCGGGCGCTGCCCGGGCGCGGGGCCTGGGTGCATCCCGACTGCGTCGACGAGGCCACGCGCCGCCGGGCGTGGGGACGATCACTGCGACTCGAGGGCGCGGTCGACCTGTCGCTGGTTCTGGAGCCCGGGGCGCTGCGGGTATAGTGCCTCTTGGTCAGCGACACCTCCGTCCTGATCTCCGCCCACCGTTCGGGAGCCCCTCATGAGGACTTACACCCGATGAACGCACGGATTTGACCATGCGTCGTTTGAACTGACGGCCCGGTGCGGTAAGCCCGGGCCAAAGACAGGAGAGTTGTGTCAAAGGTCCGGGTCCACGAGCTCGCTAAGGAGCTCGGGGTTTCTAGTAAGGACGTTCTTGCCAAGCTGCAGGAACTCGGTGAGTTCGTAAAGTCTGCCTCCTCCACGGTTGAGGCCCCCGTCATCCGCAAGCTCAAGGAAGCTATGCCGGCAGTCGAGGCTCCCGTGAAGAAGACGGCAGCCAAGAAGACCACCAAGAAGGCTGCCGCCGCTGAGGCACCCGCAGCCGTGGTCGAGGCCGAGCCGGCAGCACCTGCCGAGCCCGCCATGAAGGCTGCTCCTGCACCCACTCCTGCCCCCGCACCAGCCCCCGTGGCTGATCCGGTCGAGGCGGGTGAGATTGCTGCTCCCGCAGCGACCGCGACACCGGCGCCTCCCGCTGGTCCACGTCCGGCCGGTCCGCGACCGGGCAATAACCCCTTCGGTGGCAGCACCGGCATGGGTCGCCCCGCTCCCGCAGCAGGCGGCGTTCCCGGTGCACCGCGCCCCAATCCCGGTTCCATGCCCGCTCGCCAGGCACGCCCGGCACCCACGGGTCGCCCAGGTAGCCCCGGCGGTCCCGGACGCCCGGCTGGTGCTCCTGGCGGCCGTCCCGGTGGTCCCGGCCGTCCCGGCGGTGCACCCGGCGGAGGCTTTGCCGGCCGCCCGGGTGGTCCCGGTGGCGCACCCGGTGGTGCACCCGGTGGCGGATTCCCCGGCCGCAGTGGCCCCGGCGGACGTGGCACGACGGCGGGAGCCTTCGGTCGCCCGGGCGGTCGCCCGTCCAAGGGTCGCAAGTCCAAGCGCGCCAAGCGCCAGGAATTCGACAACATGCAGGCCCCGGTCATGGAGGGCGTGCGCATCCTGCGCGGTGGCGGTGCCACCGTCCGACTTCCGCGAGGCGCGAGCCTGACCGACTTCGCCGAGAAGATCAACGCAATGCCTGCCGATCTCGTCAAGGTGCTCATCGGTCTCGGCGAGATGGTCACGGCCACTCAGTCGATCGACGACGACACCCTGCGCCTGCTCGGTGAGGAGCTCAGCTACAACGTCGAGGTTGTCTCGCCTGAAGACGAGGACCGAGAGCTGCTCGAGTCCTACAACCTGGAGTTTGGTGAGCACGAAGGCAACGAGGATGACCTCGTCGTCCGTCCGCCGGTCGTCACCGTTATGGGTCACGTCGACCACGGCAAGACTCGACTCCTGGATGCGATTCGCAAGACCAATGTCATCGGCGGCGAGGCCGGCGGCATCACCCAGCACATTGGCGCCTACCAGGCGACCGCGCACACCGCTGACGGTGATCGCAAGATCACCTTCATCGACACGCCCGGTCACGAGGCCTTCACGGCCATGCGTGCCCGTGGCGCGCAGGTCACTGACATCTCGATCCTGGTGGTCGCAGCTGACGATGGCGTGAAGCCGCAGACAATCGAGGCACTCAACCACGCCCAGGCCGCTGGTGTGCCGATCGTGGTTGCGGTCAACAAGGTCGACAAGGAAGGTGCTGACCCGATGAAGGTCCGCACCCAGTTGACCGAATACGGCCTCGTCGCTGAGGAATTCGGCGGAGAGACCATGTTCGTCGACGTCTCGGCCAAGGCCGGCACCGGAATCGAGAGCCTGCTCGACGCAGTGTTGCTCACCGCCGATGCCGCACTCGACCTTCGTGCCAACCCGGTCCAGCAGGCAGAGGGCGTCGCCATCGAGGCTCATCTCGACCGTGGCCGTGGCCCGGTGGCCACCGTGCTGGTGCAGCGAGGCACCCTGCGTGCCGGTGACTCCATCGTTGCCGGTGATGCATTCGGTCGCGTGCGCGCCATGCTCGACGACGAGGGCAATGTCGTCGACGAAGCGGGCCCGTCATTCCCCGTCCAGGTTCTCGGTCTTACCTCGGTGCCCGGCGCAGGCGACAGCTTCATGGTCGTGGCCGAAGATCGCATCGCCCGCCAGATCGCCCAGACCCGACAGGCTCGCGAGCGCAACGCCCTCCTCGCGCGCAATCGTGTCAAGCGCTCGCTTGAGGACTTCCTCGAGTCGGTCGAGCGTGGTGAGATATCCGAGCTCACCCTCATCATCAAGGGCGACGTCTCGGGTTCCGTCGAGGCTCTCGAGGATGCCCTGCTCAAGATCGATGTCGGCGAGGAGGTGTCCCTGCGAGTGATTCACCGCGGTGTCTGCGCCATCAATAAGAACGACGTCACCCTCGCAAGCGCCTCCAAGTCGGTCATCATCGGCTTCAACGTGCGTCCCGAGGGCAAGGTTGCCGAGCTCGCCGCCGAAGAGGGTGTCGATGTTCGCTACTACAGCGTCATCTACCAGGCGATCGAAGAGGTCGAGGCAGCGCTCAAGGGCATGCTCAAGCCGGAGTACGAGGAGGTACAGCTCGGCACTGCCGAGGTGCGCGAGGTCTTCAAGTCGAGCAAGTTCGGCACCATCGCAGGCTGCCTCGTGCAGTCGGGTGAGATCAAGCGCAACTCGAAGGCACGCCTCATTCGTGACGGTGCCGTTGTTGCTGAGAGTGTCGCGGTCGCCGGTCTGCGCCGCTTCAAGGATGACGTCACGGAGGTCCGTGAGGGCTTCGAATGCGGCATCAACCTGGGCAACTTCCAGGATGTCAAGGTCGACGACGTCATCGAGACCTATGAGATGCGCGAGAAGCCGAGAAAGCCATGAGCAGTGAGGCCCGCCAGCGAAAGATGGCCGACCGCATCAAGGTGATCGTGGCCGAGACCCTCGAGATGCGTATCAAGGATCCGCGTCTGGGCTTCATCACGATCACGGATGTGCGCGTCACCCCAGATCTACGCGAGGCCTCGGTCTTCTACACCGTCTACGGCGATGATGAGGAGCGGGTAGCGACTGCAGCCGCTCTCGAGTCGGCCAAGGGGGTGCTGCGCAGCGAGGTGGGCAAGCAGACCGGTATCAAGTTCACGCCGAGCCTGGCATTCTTCCTCGATGCAATTCCCGACAACGCCCGTCAGCTCGAGGATCTCTTGCGCCAGGCGGCGGAAGCCGATGCTCATGTGCACGAGCAGGCAGAGGGCGCTGCCTATGCGGGGGATGCTGATCCGTATCGGCATCCGCGTGACGAGGATGCCGAAGCCGAGGCATGACGCCGACGCACGCGATGCCGGTGGCCTCAGGGCTGCTTCTCGTGGACAAGCCCGGTGGTATCACCTCTCACGGCGCAGTTTCCGGAGCCAGGCGTGCGATGGGCACTCGCAAGATCGGGCATGCCGGCACCCTTGATCCGATGGCCACTGGCCTGCTGATCCTCGGCGTGGAGAGAGCCACGCGTCTGCTGGGCCATCTCGCCCTGCATGACAAGGAGTACCTCGCCACGATTCGACTCGGAAGCTTCACCGTGACGGATGATGCCGAGGGTGACGTCACCTGGACGGCGCCAATCGAGGCGCTTGAGCGGATCACCGAGTCGGAGATTGCCGAGGCAATGCTCGCTCTCACCGGGGAGATCGAGCAGGTGCCGAGTTCCGTCAGCGCCATCAAGGTTGACGGCAAGCGTTCCTACGCCCGGGTTCGCGCGGGGGAGGATGTCGAACTGAAGGCTCGCTCCGTGACGGTGTCCCGATTCGAGCGCACTGACCTTCGCCGAGGCCCGGGCTCTGTCGACATCGATGTCCGAGTCGAGTGCACCACGGGCACGTATGTGCGCGCTCTCGCACGTGATCTCGGAGCCGCACTGGGTGTGGGAGCTCACCTGACCATGCTTCGACGCACCCGTATCGGCTCCTTCAGCATCGATGACGCCTCAACCCCGGAATCCCTCGGGCCGCAGTGCCTGATCCCGATAGCTCAGGCTGCTCGGGCGTGTTTTCCGTCAATCGAACTCACGGAGGCTGACGCCGGCCATGTCAGTCACGGTCGCCGCATCTCACTCGACATCGGTCAGCCGACAGCGCTTTTCTCCCCGGTCGGCGACCTGCTCGCTCTTGCCGAGAACGAGGGAGATCGCCTTCGCTACCTCGCGGTCTTCGTTGGCTGATCTAGGCTGGTGCCCTGATGAATGAGACGTCCGACAGGGTTGTCGCCTGCATAGGCGTCTTCGACGGGGTGCATCGTGGGCATCGAACCCTGAT
>JBPCSY010000151.1:0-3960 GCA_051006695.1 Candidatus Nanopelagicales bacterium | reverse complement strand
CTTGAAGCCGGCGAAGGTCCAGGCCTGTAAGGCGGCAGCCGTCTTCGACATCGATGAAACCTTGCTGAGCAACTACGAGTGGATCTCAACTCTCGCTGTTCCCTTCAGTTATGACAGTGCTGCGTCAAACGCCGCGAATTCGAACTGCACGACTCCCCCGATCAAGGCAACTGTCGCTCTCTTCGACGCGTTCAAGCGCCTCGGCGTCACGCCGTTTCTCATCACCGGTCGGAGCGAGAAATCCCGTGCCGTGACAGAGTCGTGTCTCGCGAAGTCAGGGATCACTGGTTACTCCGCCCTGATTCTCGCTCCGGTGGGAAATACGCAGAGCGCGGGCGAACGCAAGGCAGATCAGCGCCAAGTGCTCATCGACAAGGGTTGGAAGATCGGGCCCAGCGTGGGTGACCAGGTAAGTGACATGTCATATGGCTCGCTCAGCCGAGGATTCCTCCTGCCGAATGCCATGTACTTCCTACCGTAGCCGCTGACTCTCATCACGATCAACGAACTCCCGGCCCTATCGGACCGGGAGTTCGTTGATTACCTGAGTGAGGTCTAGCCCTTCATCGCCGCATGGCGACCTGCGATGAACCCGAAGGTCATGCCTGGGCCGAGGGTGCCACCGGCGCCGCCATACACGCCAGCAGTCGGCGATGACATTGCATTGCTACAGATGTAGAGACCGTCGATCGGCTTGTCATTCCAGTCGATGACCTGGGCATCGGCGTTCATGCGCGGGCCGCCACACGTGCCCAGCACGCCAGATTCCATCGTGACCGCGTAGAACGGGGCGTTCTCGATCGGGCCGAGGGTGCGATGGGCTCCCTCGAAATCGCGATCGCCCCAGAAGTTGTCATACGTGTTGTCGCCGCGCCCGAACTCGGTGTCGCGACCGTTCGCGACATCAGCATTGAACTTCGTCACCGTCAGGTCGAGGACCTTGCCGTCCATGCCGAGCTTGTTGCCGAGCTCCTCGATCGTGTCGGCGCTGACCGCCCACGGCGGGGCCACGCCGGCCTGGGTGGTGTTGAAGAACCGGTAGGTATCGACGTAGGTCTGGTCGACAATGATCCAGAACGGCAGGTTCACGTAGTCGTGCTTGTTCGCATCCCAGTTGAACAGCACGGGCCCGATGGCGTTGTAGTTCGCGGCCTCGTTGACGAAGCGCTTGGCATCGCGATTGACGAGGATGCCGCGAGGGCGGGTGCGCTCGGAGTTACCGATCAGGTAGTTGGCCTTGCCCTTGCCATGAGCGGCGAGCTCCATGCTCGACTGCAGCCACCACGACTTGCCCATGTTGCCCAGGCTTGCGCCGACTTCCATGGCCATGAGCAGGCCGTCGCCCTCGCATTCTGGAACGCTGACGGGACCGGTCATCGGGCCGCGCAGGAAGGAGTTGACGAGGCGCTCATTCCATTCGAAGCCACCGGTCGCGATGATGACGCCCTTACGTGCCTTGATGCGCAGTTCCTTGCCCCCCTCCTCGGTCACGACACCCACGACGCGCTTGCCGTCGTGGATGAGATGGCGGGCACGTGACTCACGGTGCAAGGGGATGTTGCGGTCAAGAACACCCTTGAGAAGTGAGCCGATCAAGGCCTGGCCCTGTCCGCGGCAGTCACGTGCCTCGCGGTCGGCGAGTTCTTCCTCGCTCAGACCCGGTGAGTAGTAGTCCTCGATCATGCTGGTGCGGCGCGGCCAGCCGGTCTTGGGAGGGTTGACCCACTTCGCCCACGAGCCGAGTTCGACGAAGGGGAACACGTCGTTGTCGAGGGAACGGCTGCCGTATTCCTTGGCACCCTCGGCCCATGACTGGTAATCGGGGAAGCCCTCGAAGAGGCGCAGCTTGACCGGAGTCTTCTCCTCGAACCAGCGGAGCATCTCCGGGCCCTCTTCCAGGAAGGCGCCGAAGGTCTCGGGCTCGAGGTGGCCGTCATCGGCAAGGCCATCGACATAGGCGACGACCTCATCGAAGGAATCCTCGACGCCGTGCTCGGCCTGCTGATCATTAAGAGGGATCCAGAGCATGCCGCCCGACATCGCCGAGGTGCCACCGATCATGCCGAACTTCTCGAGGATCAGGACCTCGCCGGCCCCGAAGTCATGAGCGGCCATGGCCGCGGTGAGTCCTCCGCCGCCGGTGCCCAGGACGACGACGTCGACCTCCATGTCGAAATCCTGCTCGCTCATGCGCTCTCCTCGTGAAGCCCCTCGGACATGCCTATGACAGGCCAGAGCCTGCGCTGATGCGCCGACAATACCCGCGGCCAGTGTTTTTGAGAAGCCACTTGGCATGCCAAACATGCCATGTGACACGACTCATTCCGCAGCAAGGGACATCACGGCAGAATGCGGGCATGCCCGTACTTGTCGACCACGAGAAGACTCGAGA
The DNA here is from genome assembly GCA_051006695.1 of Candidatus Nanopelagicales bacterium. Taxonomy (GTDB): domain Bacteria; phylum Actinomycetota; class Actinomycetes; order S36-B12; family S36-B12; genus CAIKZY01. The sequence continues at coordinate 1,568 of JBPCSY010000151.1, read as the reverse complement.
TCGGATTGCCGAACTCGCGTGCGGCATCGTGGCTCGCGAGGGCCTGCACGCCCTCACTATGAGGCGCATTGCTGCCGAGGCCGGCACCAGCCGGGCCATCGTCAGCACCTACTTCCGAGACATGCGCGATCTCGTGCTTGCGACCTTCCAATGGACAGCCGCGAAGCAGGTGACCTATATCGAGGCAGCCGAGGCAAAGGGCCTCGGTCTCGAAGGCTGCATCGAGGCACTGCTCCCACTCGATGAGGAGCGTCTGAACGACTGGCGGGTGACGATTGCCTACCTCGGCTACGCCGTGGCTGACGAGGAACTCGCCGCTATCGAGCGACAGCGCATTGACGGCGCAGTCGTGCGCTTCGAGAAGTTGCTCATGCGCGAGCGTGGCATCACGAAACTCACCGCAGCCATCACCCGCGAAGCTGAGCGCATCGTGTCCTGTCTGCTCGGTGTCGCTATCGACTACTCATTCGATCCGAGCGCCCAAGCTCAGCCGCGGATGCGCAAGCAAATGGTCGACCGGGTTCTTGACCTTCAGGACAAGTAACACGATGAATCCCCCAGGCGTCCAGGTCTAGATCCGCAGCAGGACATTCGGCACGGCACAGTCGGTCGCCATCTGAGCGGCCTGCCGATCGAAGGTGACGAAGGTGGCACCTTCGGCATTCGCGAGCAGGATCAAGTGAGCGTCGGTGATCGCGGAACTCGAGTGCGCCATCTCGCCAATCAATTCGAAAGAGTCAGCAAGACTCACTGTGTCGGCGACGAATTCGTGCTCGGCCAAGGAACACAACCGGTGCAGCAGTAGCGCGGCTTCCGCAGGCGTGCGCGCATCAGGTGTCACGCGCACGTTACTCGACACTCGAATGAATCCCGATTCCGTCACGCCGCACGTAACCCACCCTGCCGGGTGCGCCTCTGCGAACCAGGTACGAGCTGCGCCGTGATGCACGTGATTGGGCCAGGCCAGTGCGAGCAGCACATTGACGTCGAGGAGGTAGCTCATTCGTCGCGTGCTTCGCGGACGAGATCGGGGGTCATCGGCGCAGTCTCACGCGAGACCGCAAAGGTCGGGAAGTCGCCGTCCACAAGCCTTGGCTCCAGGCCCCGGCGGGCCAATTCGGAAACTGCCGCGCCCAGGGAGGTTCCCGTCGACTGGCTCAACGCACGGGCAGCCGCCAGCACAGCGTCGTCGATTTCCAGCGTGGTCCGCATCACCGCATCATATCATCACGGCATCACATGCCATCAATTGCTCGGATCGGGAGCTCCCTCGGCTCAGCCCAGAGCGAGCAATTTTCAAGCAATTCACATTAATTTCCCCCGACCGTTAGGAATCTCACCCGATGTACGTCACACTTAGGACAGGTAAAGGCATGTCAGCACTAAATCCCAACGAGGACGACGGCGCGATACGGCTTCACCGCGTGACGGACATATCGTCTGCCACGTCTTTCGTTAAGGAGATTTAGCACCATGGCACAAGGCACCGTTAAGTGGTTCAACGCAGAAAAGGGCTTCGGCTTCATCGAGCAGGCTGACGGCGGACCGGACGTTTTCGTTCACTACTC
>JBPCSY010000150.1:0-2695 GCA_051006695.1 Candidatus Nanopelagicales bacterium | reverse complement strand
GGTGAAAGCCCCGCCTGCTTGAGTGCGACACCCATGCGCTCATCGATACTCACGCCCTTGTCCACTCCAATCGAGGACAGTGGCTGAGGTCCGAAGATGTACTTGTACTTATTAGACAAGGCAATATTCGGGGTCGAGTTCGGCACTGGCGTGCTGGCGATGAGGTAGACACAGTTGCACGAGGCACTCGGCGGCTTGAAGCTCAGCGATAGCTTTCCGTTAACCGCCGTACCTGAACTGAGTACCGCTCCGCCGTTGTTGGTCAGTGAGATCGTGCCCGTCCAGGTGGGGGGAGACACCGTGATACTCGCGATGGGACTTCCCGAGGTCGGCTTCGTGACTGTGCTGATGGTCAGCACCACGCCTGAAGCAACATTGACCGCTTGTGAAGTGCTTTGGCTCCCCAACACCCACGAATCATTCGGAACGAACTTGGCGACGAGCGAGTGACTTCCGGAAGAAGTCGGAGTCCACGCCAGCGACGGATACGTCACCGTGTCGCCTTCCCCCGGGTACATATCTGGCGACGACGAGGTGTCTGTACCGGAAACCTTGACTCCATTGTCGTAGAGGTAGATGTAGCCGTTTTCGCGCGGCGAGACCGTAGCGGACAGCGTGTACGGGACACCGGCAACAGGACTCGCCGAAATGCCGGTCAGGTCAACGGACGTGCCGATGACTGTCTTCCACGAGAACGGAACCGACTGGCCGATGGTTGCACCTGCGGAATTCACCACGATGGCTACATAGCGATGGGTTGAGCCGCCTGGCGCGACGGGTGTCGTGGTCACGTTGGCCACGCCATTGCTCAGCACACCCTTACCGACCTTCGTCGGGCTCCCAGTGCTGTCAAGCGCATCGATATCGAGAATCACGACGTTTGCCACAGTCGTCGTAGGCGTCACGGAGACATTGGTCGTCGCTGAATTCGTGGCACTGCCGGCGATTGGTGTCATGGAGTTCAGCGTGGTACTCACTCCGTTGACAATCGACACGCGAATTGGTGTTGTCTCACCACCCGTATTGGTGCTGTTGCCCTGGAAGGCGAAAGCTAACGTGTGCGAACCCTCGACCGGCGGGGTCCAACTGATCGTGGCCTGCCCGTTCACCACCGAACCCTCAGCGACTCCCACACCGTCGAGAAGAAGGGCAACTGTTGGAGTTGCCGATTGCGGCTTGACCGTCGCAATGAAGGTGTACTTCTGCCCAGCCGTCAGGGTGTTGTTGTCGGGCATTCCCGTGACGCTCATTGAGTCAACCGTCAGAATCTGGGGCGGATTGCTCCACACTTCATCCGACACATCACATCCGTTGTTGAAGCCCGTTACCGTGCCGGCACCCAGAGTCCAGAGAAGTGCCGCCGACCAATGCCGAGTGTTGTCCTCGGTCAGACTGGCTGCAAGCCAGTTCGTGGCCGTGTACGTGGCACTTCCGAAGATCGCAGCCAAGGCCACAGTCACGCTCGACGAGGTCGTGTCAGAGCAGTTGTACTGCGGGTAATACATGACGTTCGTGTTCTGGGTCCATGAATGAGTCTTGTCGGCACCGATGGACTGATCTCCGCTGTGGTCCTCCTGCGCGCAGAGGTAGCCATTCACGGCCGACGAGCTTGTCGAAGGCATGACCGACTGCTCGCTCGGGCATGCGCCGACATCCGTGGACAGGGTTGCCGCCGATGCAGGCACCGCCCCGGTCAGGGCGAGAGCGATTGTCACGGAAATGGCAAGAACGTTGGAGAGCGATCGGCGCATGCGCGCACCCTTCGGGAGATCTCGACAGGGCCTCCCCGCCGAGATCAGTCTCCACCATCAGTGAGCACTGGGTCGTCACGGGTCACGATCGTGACGAAGCGCTCAGCGCCGCACGCACGCGATTGTCCCCCTGGCCGGAGCTCAAGGGACATTCGGGTGAGGCAGGACTGCTCAGTGGCCGGGGTTCACCGGGAGCACGTCGTCGACGGGATCCTCGTCGTCAGCGGGCTCGACGTGCACGACCGGCAGGATCTTGCCCAGCCAACCGGGCAGCCACCAGTTGGCGCGACCGATGATCGACATGAGCGACGGAACGAAGATCAGTCGGATGATGAATGCATCGATGAGCACCGCACTGGCAAGCGAGATGCCGAAGAGCTTGATCGTGTTATCGGGCGTCGGAATAAATGCCATGAACACGCTCGCCATGATCAGCGCGGCGATGACGACGACTCGGCCGGAGCCGGCCAGACCACGACGAATCGACGCGGCGTTGTCGTCGGTGTGCTCCCATTCCTCTCGCATGCGCGAGACGAGGAACACCTGGTAGTCCATCGACAGGCCGAAGAGGATCGCGAACACCATGATCGGCAGGAACGGCATGATCGGGCCGGTGCCGCTGACACCGAGCACACCGCTCAGCCAGCCCCACTGGAACACCGCGACGGTGATACCCATGGATGCGGCGAAGCTCAGCAGACTGGTGACTGCCGCCATGGCTGGCACCACGATGCTGCGGAACAGCAGCACGAGCGCGAGGAATCCCAGGCCGATCACCACCAACAGGAAGATCGGCAGGGCGTCCTTGAGCACGGTCGTGAAGTCACTCGTGATCGCCTGCGTGCCACCCACGTAGAGCTTGGCGCCTGTGGCTGACTCGATCTGAGGATTCACGGTGTAGCGCAGCTCGTTGAGCTAGTCGGTGGTCGCGGCATCCTGCGGAG
>JBPCSY010000149.1:0-4353 GCA_051006695.1 Candidatus Nanopelagicales bacterium | reverse complement strand
CACCACCGGTGCAGTCACTGCTGGTGCCCTTCCCTTGCTCTATGGCATGGGCGAGGCGATCGTGGTCGGCGCTACCTTCAACCACGATGATCACGTGCATGACGGCACCAACAGGCCGGCCATGGGCACGCGTCGTTCGCGCCTGATGGAGTCGGTTGGTATCGATCTCGACTAGAACTCAGTAACGCTGCGCAATGCCCCCGGCCGAGGCCGGGGGCATTGGCATGTTCAGGTGGCTAGTCGGGATTGCGCTCGGTGGTCAGGGCGTCGGTGACACTCGTGTCATACGCGCCGATCCACTCCTCTTTCCATGCGTTGTCGAACTTGTTCATGTTGCAGCTCGGCTCGTAGATCGCGATGAGCTCCTGCATGATCTGCTCGCGATGGGCCTTCGTGCCGCCGGGTACGTCGAGCCAGCAGATGTGCAGGTTGAACTTGCCGCCGGCGCGCTCTATCCACGCCGGTGAGCGCGGGTGCCGGAACGGGAAGCCCTCGGTCGTGAGGTCGTCGGAATGCCCGACGTAGATGACGGAAAACTCTTGCGGGCGCTCAGGATTCGACTTGGCGAGCAGTGCGTAGACCGCGGGCTGCGCAGGGGCTGTCCAGCCGGCGAGGGCCCGCGGGCCCTCGAAGGAGTAACCGGCCAGGCTGCCCAGGCGGATCACGGAATGAGGTCTTCGAGCTCGGCGTAGTCGTCGTCCTCGGCCAGTGACTCTGCGCGCGCGACAGGCCACACCGGCAGATCGGTCTTCGCGATGGCCTCGGCGAACACCACGAGCGCCTTCTCGACAGCGAGGTCAGAGTTCTCGGCCTCGACGACGATCTGGGCGCCGTAGCCCCAGGTGCCCATGCCGCTCGCGATGCCCTCGAGCGGGGCTACTGCGTCAGCGAGCACGATGGTCTCCTCGAGGGTGAACTCGCGGTCACCTTCGGCCTGCAGGGAAATGCTGTATCGCATGGGTTACCCCACCTTCGCTAGTCGGTTGGCCAGACGCTCGAGGCTAGCGAGGTTATGGCCGGAGTGCACCTCGTCGATGTAGGGGTCAGCGACGATCATTCCGAGGGATGCGGGCACGTAGACGACTGCATCACCGCGGTGCGGATTCACCCAGATCACCCGGTGCGCGATGCGCGACAGGGCCTCCATGGATTCCGAGAGTGCCTGGGGTTCGCCACGATCGAGACCATCGGAGCAGATCACCACGATGGCGCCGCGGCCCAGGCGCGAGCGCCGGGCTTCGCGGGTGAAGGCACGCAGCGAATCACCGATTCGTGTGCCGCCATCCCAGTCGAGTACCGATTCACCCGCCCGGCGCATGGCCTCATCGGGGCTGCGGCGGTCGAGGGATTTGGTGATCCGGGTCAGACGGGTGCCGAAGCAGAAGACGTCGACCTTGGCGTTCGCCCGCCTTGCTGAGTAGGCGAACTGCAGGAGGTTTCGCGAGTAGTCGGCCATCGAGCCCGAGACGTCGAGGATGAGAACGAGCGGACGCAGCTTCTCCTTGCGCGTACGGAAGCTGAGCTCGCGCGGCTCGCCCAGGGCACGCATCGACTCGCGCACCATGCGGCGCATGTCGACGGTGCCGGGCTTGCGCGACCGGGTCATCCGGTGCGTGCGGCGCTTGGGCGGAGTGACGCGCATGCGCGACATCAGGCGGCGCAGCTGGCGCACTTCCTCGTCGGTGCAGTCGGCGAAGGCCTTATGGCGATAGATCTCCGAGGTGCTCGCGACGTAGCCGAGCTTGACCTCATCGGGGCTGATCTCGCCCGGCAGGCCTTCCTCGGTGTTGGGCACCTCGATTGTCGCGCCCGCATTCGAGGATGACCGCATCATCTTCTTGATCTCCTCGGCAACCGGGGCGCCGTTATCGAAGAAGAAGCGCTGGAAGATCTCGTTATAGATCGGCACGTGCTCGCGCCTGCGCACGAGTGTTGCGCGGCCGGCCCAGTAGACGTCCATGACGTCGGTGACATCGAGCTCGTTGACGCCCGCGCAGAAGGTCAGGATGTCGTCGGTGCCGATCGGCAATCCGACGTCGCGCAGTGCGTGACCGAATTCGACGAAGACGGCATCGATCGCGTCAGGAGACGACATCCTGGACGCTCTTGGTCGTGTAGTCGAGATCATCGCGATCCTTGACCACGGCGCCGAGGGTGTCGAGCGCCGCCTCGGGGGTCAGTGACTGCACGCCCAGCGCATCGAGACTCTCGGCCCAGTCGATGGTCTCGGCGACGCCGGGCAGCTTCTCGAGTTCCATGGCGCGCAGCTTGTTGACGGCCGAAACCACCTGCGCTGCAAGGGAATCCGTGACGTGCGGCAGGCGCGAGCGGACGATCTCGACCTCGCGTGACTGGTCGGGGAAGCCGATCCAGGTGTAGAGGCAGCGGCGCTTGAGTGCATCATGCAGCTCACGCGTGCGGTTCGAGGTGAGGATCACGATCGGCCGAGTATCAGCGGCGATGGTGCCGACCTCGGGGATCGTGACCTGGAAGTCACTGAGCAGCTCCAGCAGGAAGGCCTCGAACTCATCGTCGGCGCGATCGACCTCGTCGATCAGCAGTACGCAGCGATCACCGGCACGCACCGCCTGCAGCAGCGGGCGCTCGACTAGGAAGCGCTCACCGAAGAGATCCTCGTCGGTGCTCGCGACCTCGGCCTGGCTCAGTGAGCGCACGAACAGCATCTGCCGCGCGTAATCCCACTCGTACAGGGCGTGGTTCATGTCGATGCCCTCGTAGCACTGCAGTCGAATCAGGTCGCGGCCGAGCATGGTCGCGAGAGTGCGTGCCAGCTCCGTCTTGCCTACGCCGACCTCGCCCTCGAGCAGGATCGGGCGGCCGAGCTTGAGTGCGAGCAGCAGGGTGGTGGCCAGGCCGCGATCGGCGATGTAGCCCTGACCGCGCAGGTCGTCAGTGAGGGAGTCGACGGTGGTGCCGTCGAATGCGGAGGCCACGGGCCTCAGCCGTTGTTCAGCATGGCGCCGAGCGAGGTACCGGTGCGCTTGCCCTCGCGATCGAGCGTGTTGCGCCACGCTTCGGCGACATGCACGCCCTCTTCGCCGAAGCCGTCGAAGTTGACCTCTTTCATGTTGCGGCATGCCTTATTGGGATTGCACTCCTCGTCGAGCTCTTGCATGGCACCGGGGGTGCCTTGCCAGATGTGACGCAGAGCCTCAGTCGGCTGCTCGATTTCGCTGCTCATGATGGGCCTCTCCTTCTTCTTTGAAGAGTAGCAACGGGTGGTCAAACCCGCAGGCGGAGAAAGCAGACCCCCCCTAGCCTTGGGTGGTGACCCCCTTGATGAGCGTGGACGACTACCTGGCCCGCGTGCTCTCGCTCGTGAGCCCGACAGAGATCGTCAGCCTCCCGCTGACCGACTCCCTGGGCTGCGCCCTGGCGGAGGATGTCGTGGCCCCCTGGTCGCTGCCGAACTTCGACAACTCCTCGATGGACGGCTATGCGGTTCGCGCGGCTGACGTGGCCTCGGCCACGAGCGAGTCACCCGTGGCCCTCGAGGTCATCGCTGACCTCGCCGCCGGCTTCAGCACTGATCTGGCCGTGCGCTCCGGCACCGCGATTCGGATCATGACCGGTGCACCTATCCCCGCGGGTACGACGGCCGTCGTACCGGTCGAGCGCACTGATGGTCAGATGGGCACGGTCACCATTCATGAGTCGGTCGATGACGGTGCCTTCATCCGTCGAGCGGGTGATGACGTCACCGCCGGCGATCTCGTGCTGAGTTCCGGCACCGTGATCACGAGTCGTCAGGTTGCCGTGCTCGCCGCCATTGGTCTGGCCGAGATCACGGTGCATCGCCGCCCGCGCATCGGCGTGCTCTCGACCGGAAGTGAGCTCGTTGACCCGGGCACCCCGCTCGAGTCGGGTCAGATCGTCGACAGCAACTCGTACCTTCTTGTTGCCGCCTGCACGGAGGCCGGCGCGATAGGTGACCGTCGCACGCGAGTTGCCGACGATGAAGCAGAGTTCCGCGCGGCCATCGACTCCGCTGCACGCGAATGCGATCTCATCCTCACCAGCGGTGGCGTCAGCATGGGTGCCTACGACACAGTGAAGGCTGTGCTCAGCACCCTCGGCTCTGTCGACTTCATCAAGACCGCAATGCAGCCGGGCATGCCGCAGGGCTGCGGCAGTGTCACGGTTGATTCGCGCACGGTGCCGATCATCACGCTGCCCGGTAATCCCGTGAGCTCGTATGTCTCCTTCGAGAACTTCGTGCGCCCTGCGATCCGCACGATGCTCGGCGCCGACACGATTCAGCGCCCCGATCGCATGGCGACCATCACCGAGGGAATGCAGTCACCGGGTGCCAAGCGCCAGTTCGCGCGCGGT
>JBPCSY010000148.1:0-2539 GCA_051006695.1 Candidatus Nanopelagicales bacterium | reverse complement strand
CGTCTGGATTGCTTCCATCGCGGTAGTCGGTGGCCAGCGTGATGACGGCCTGCATCTTCGGCGTGCCGTCGTCCCAGAAGTCCAGGTCGGTCGACTCGAATTTGCGAGCCTGGCGAGTGGCGACCTCAGTGATGACGCCGGTGTAGGTGGTGCCGGGCGTCTCCCACTTGAGATACGCGCCGCCGCCAGAGAGAAGGTCAGACAGACCCATGGTCATGCTCCAATCAGTTGGGCGAGTGATTTCGGTGCTGCGGTTTCTTGCGGATGACCAGGGCAGGCCTGGGCAATTTGTGAGGTTCCGGCGCGGAACCATGGACAGAAGCGGCAGTGCGAGTCAGCCGTCTCGAGGGTCGGAAGGGTGAAGTCGGGGCCGAGCGCATCGAGCGCCGACTGGATCCCGCTTGCGCGGGTGAGTGCGTCGACGGCGATCTGCTCGTCGTATGGCTCGTGCCAGACATGACGGTCGGTGAATTCGCCGTCTCGCGTGAAGAAGATGACGCCGACGGTCCTGACGTCGTATCCCTGGCGGGCAAAGCCGCGGCCGTACAGGTGCGCCTGGATGCGGTACTGATCGCCAGGGCCGTGCGGCCGGTAGTGCTCGCGGATCTGATTGCGGGTCGTGAATTTCCAATCCCAGACCGCGCCGTGCTGGACATCGACTAGGTCGCAGCTGCCAGAGATCTCGGTCTCGCCGATCTCGCCGACGCTGACGCGCTCCTCGACCTTCCAGCGCTCGGTCGCAGCGGCATCGGAGTATCGAGCGATCTCGGCCTTGGCCATCATGTCGGCCATCTGCTCGTGTACCGATGTGCCGACGTAGGGCTTCCAGGCCACTCCCCTGTCATTGACGGGGTCGACTCCGGCGAGTCGGTAACCGATGCGCCTATCGCAGGGCACGCCGATCTCACTGGGGCCGATGCGTCGCTGCTGCGAGCGCGGCTGCCCGATGATGGTCTGCTCGATGATCTGAAAGAGCTCAGTGACCAGGACGTCGGCATTCGTGTCGCAGGTCGGATGCACGCGGATGCCAGTCACTGGCGTCAGCTCTTCGTGGCAGACCAAGCAGGCGACGCTCACAGAGCCACCACCGAGGGGCGATTCTCCTCGGTGCAAAGGTCATACAGTGCCGGCGCCAGGATTGCCTTGGCGCGCTTGGCGTCAGGGGCGAGCACGAGGATCGACGGCAGCACCTCGGCGGGGAGGTTGGCCTCGGCGAGCTCCGGCTTGAAGCGTGCGGCTCCCTTGCGGATGACGACCATCTCCTCGCCGTCGGGCGAGATGCCACGGTCGCCGACCGAGAGCACCTTCTCGATGATGCGCTTGCACTCGGCCTCGCGCTCGGCGAGGTGCTTCTTCTCCGCTGCGATGATGCGCAGCTCGGATGCTGCGGCCAGGTACTCGTCCTCGAGGACGACGGTGTCTACGTGCTCAGCCATGCTGCTCTCCAGTCATTTCAGTGATTCGGATAAGGGCGCCGGGTCCGGTGTGGTCGGCGTAGGTCTTGTAGGCGGTGAGGATTACGACGCGGGCGTCGTCGACCCATAGGGCTGCCTGCGTCAGGCCGTCGAGCGTGGAGCGGACGAGCTTGTCGAGGTCTGGCGTGCGGTGCGGGTAGATCGGCGCGCTTGGCTTGATGCCATGTGTTCCGCGGTGGCCTGCAGGTCGCTGCAGATAGAAGGTGATGGCAATGGATACGGGGAAGTCGACGCGCGTATCAGCAAGGCCGGTGCGCTGGCACTCGGTGACGATTGCCTCTCGCCATGGCTGCACCTTCTTGCTTGCCTCGACCATGCGGCCCCCGCCGACATGACGCTTGGATCCCTGTGGGGCGGGAGTACCGAATACGCGCAGCTCAAAGCTCATGACTCGTCCTGGGCTTCTGACCAGGCCGTGCGGATCTCGTAGCCGGCACGACGCATGCGAGAGATGCGCACCTCGATGGCAGAGCGACTCGTGCCGAATACGTCAGCAACGTGCTCGAGGACGCCACGATGGCGGCACCAGGTGTGCTCGTATTCGCGGAGGAATTCCTCTGGCTGCATGCGCAGATTCACTCGACCTCCTCCGCGCAGAGCAGATGGGTCCATCCCCAGTCGCCTAGGACCATGGGCTGGCCGGGCATGACGTTGAAGTCGCACTCGGCGCACTTGATTTCCTCGGTGGCCTCGAGGACATCGCGGCGGCTCATCGCGCACCTGCGATGGCATTGCAGCGCGAGCCGGACAGGTACCAGTGACGCCACCCGGACCAGGGGCCGCGGGCATTGAGCACGGCAATGAAGCCGACATCTTGCAGCTGCTCGGACCAGTGGTGAATCGGGGTGCGCTGGAGGTAGATACGGATGCGGCGTGCTTCTGCGCCAGGCATTCCGAAATCACGCAGTCGCGCGGAGATCATCCATGGGAGCGACTGGCCCCATTGACTCTGGAGGAACTGCCATTTTCCGGCGCTCGAGGAGAGGCTCGACTTGGCTCGTGGATTGCCGTGACTTTCGCGGTTGCTGACACATGATGCGAAGGCCTGTTGGCTGGCGGGGATG
>JBPCSY010000147.1:0-2765 GCA_051006695.1 Candidatus Nanopelagicales bacterium | reverse complement strand
CATTGGCCAGCGCGCGCTCAGCCTTGGCCTGATTCTCACGAGCGGCGGCGAGGGCGCCGAGGTCGACGGCGCCTTGGGTATTGACGCGACCGGACAGCGGGTTAGTTGCCATGCCCCCATTCTTCCCGAGCCCGCGAGGAGGACGGACCCGGGAGTCGCCTAGCGAGCCAGGCCTCGGTTGCGCAGGGTGCGCTGGCGAAGCGGCGAGAAGATCAGGCGATCAACGAGCACGCCGACGGCCATGATCATGATGATCGAACCGAGTACCAGTGCCATGTCACCGAGCTGGCGTCCGATGTCGAGCATCTGGCCCAGACCCAAGCCCAGGGCCGGTGAGACCGCAATGAGCTCAGCGGCCATAAGCGAGCGCCAGGCAAAGGCCCAGCCCTGCTCGAGTCCGGCGAGGAAGCCCGGCCAAGCGGCCGGAAGCACGATGTGGCGGATCTTCTTCCAGCCGGTGGCGCCGAGCACCTGGCCGGCGCGCAGATACAGGGTCGGGATCTGGTCCATGCCTGAGATCAAGCCATTTGCAATTGACGGGACGGCGCCCAGCAGGATGACCGTGTAGATGGTGGCGTCAGAGAGACCGAACCAGATGATGGCAGCGGGCACCCAGGCGACCGACGGCAATTGCTGCAAACCGGTGAGCAGCGGACCGAAGATCGCGCGCAGGTACTTATTCAGCCCGAGCGCAAGACCGATCGGAATTGCCACGAGCAGGGCGATGAGGAAGCCCTGAGCAGCGCGCTTGATCGATCCGAAGGTGGCCTGCCACAAGATTTCCTGCTCGGCCTGCGCACCCAGTGAGTCGAGTACTGCCTTTGGTGACGGAATGATCCATTCAGGCTGCCACTGCAGATAGATGATGACCTGCCAGATCACGATGACCGCAAAAATGGCGATCAGTGGAGACAGCAGTTTGAGGATCGAGTTCTTGATACTCGGTCGTGGGCGCGACCCGGTCTCGAGATTGTCGAGACCTGATTCGAGCTGACCTAGATCGTCGACCGCAGGCTTCGTGTTGAGTGAGGCAGTTGACTCAGGCATGTCGGCGGATCTCCTCGCGAAGTTCGTCAGTGATGACTCGGGCAAGCTCGGCCACCGGCGGTGAATCGAGCCGGCGCGGCTCGGGAATGTCGACATCCCACTCGCGGATGATGCGTCCGGGCCGAGACGACATCAGCGCTACGCGCTGGCCCAGGCGAACCGCTTCGCGCACGTTGTGGGTCACGAAGATGACCGTCAGACCGGTCTCCTTCCAAATGCGGCTGAGCTCCTCATGAATGAGATCGCGAGTAATGGCATCGAGGGCCGCGAACGGTTCGTCCATCAACAAGACCGTGCGCTCCTGGGCGATGGCCCGCGCGATGGCGACGCGTTGACGCATACCGCCGGAGAGCTCATGCGGACGCTGGTTGTAGGAGCGATCGAGGTGAACCATGGAGAGGAGCTGTTGAGCCTTTTCCTTGCGTTCCTTACGAGGTACGCCACGCAAGAGGAGTGCGAGTTCAACGTTCTTGCCGGCCGTGAGCCACGGCATGAGGGCAGGCTCTTGGAACATCAGGGTCGGAGAACCATCGGTGAGGATTTCCCCTGAGGTCGGCTTCTCCAGGCCCGCGAGCAAGTTGAGCAGGGTCGACTTACCGCAGCCCGAGGCTCCGACCAGGGAGACGAACTCACCGGGGCGCACGCTCAAACTGATGTCCTGAAGGACATCGGGACCATTCGGATTGAACCGCTTGGTCACGTGACTGATCTTGACGGCCAGACCTTCACTCTCGAGGAGTGCCGTGCCTGGCGCCGTGCGTGCGCCGCCGGTGAGTGACATTCGTCGTCCTTACTTGTGGTGGATGATTACTGAAGGCCGAGTCCGGCTGCGGTGAGCGTGCGAGCCTTCGATGCCTTCAGCACCGAGTTGAGCAAGCGCAGGTCATAGATACCGCTGAGCGCGTTCGGCTTCAGCTGGAGAAGGCCCGCCGTGACTGCGTCATCAGCACTCTTCTTCAAGGTCAAGGGCAGCGGATCCCATGTGAAGCGCAGATTGGACCACGAACGATTGATCACCGAGTCCGGAAGAGGCTTACCTGTCCACTTCGTGATCTGCTCCTGCACGACATCCTTGGACTTCACGACGTTGTCGGCGATGTAGCGAATGGCGGTGTTGTTCGACTGCAGAACCGAACGCACCGTTCCGGGGTACTTATCGAGGAATGACTTGCCGGCAATGATGTTCGTCGTGACGAACTGTCCACCGGGCCACAGGGTCTTCTCATCGAGAAGCACCTTCGCTCCGGCCTCGAGAACCAGTCGAGATGCCCACGGCTCCGGGACCCAGGCTCCGTCGATGTCGCCGCGCTTGAACAAGGTGAGCGACTGTGAATTCTCGGTCGGAATCACCGTCACATCACCACCACCGGCAATGGAAGTGCGAAGACCGTTGTCCTTGAGCCACGAGCGCAGCGCGACATCTTGGGTGTTACCCAACTGCGGGGTAGCGATCTTCTTGCCTCGAAGATCCTGCACCGAGTTGATACCCGACTTCACGACGAGCTGAGCGCCACCAGAGGTTGAACCGGAGACAACCTTGAGCAAGGTGCTATCGGTCGAGGTGTAGCCGGCGACAGTCGGATTCGGGCCGATGTACGAGATATCAATGGCGCCACCCTTGAGGGATTCGATAGCTGCCGGGCCGGCATTGAAGAGTACGTACTCAACCTTGGTGCCCTCCTTGTTCAGGTTCTGCTCGAACAGGCGCAGCTGCTGGG
>JBPCSY010000146.1:0-5496 GCA_051006695.1 Candidatus Nanopelagicales bacterium | reverse complement strand
ATCTGGGGGATTGACTCCTTCGATCAGTGGGGTGTCGAACTCGGCAAGAAGGTCGCCATGGGGATTCTCGGCCAGCTTGTCGACGGGGTGCCGGCCGATGTTGATGCCTCTACTCAGGCCTCGATCGAGCGCTACACGAGCCTTCGCTAGCCGTCGGAACCGCGTCGGCGCAGGTAGCGCTCGAACTCGCGGGCAATCGCCTCTCCGCTCGCCTCGGGAAGATCGGCGGTGTCACGGGCTTCCTCGAGCTGCTTGACGTACTCCTCGATCTCATCATCCTCGGCTGCGAGTTCATCCACGCCCGCCTCCCAGGCACGTGCGTCCTCCGGGAGATCGCCCAGCGGAACGGGCACATCGAGGATGTCCTCAATGCGACCGACGAGGGCGAGAGTGGCCTTCGGGCAGGGGGGTGCGGCAACGTAATGCGGAACAGCGGCCCAGAGGCTGATGGCCGGAATTCCGAAACGGGTGCATGCCTCCTGGATCACGCCGACGATCCCGGTAGGGCCTTCGTAATGTGAAGCCTCAATACCCATCTCATCGCACAGTGACAGATCTGTGGATGATCCGGTAACCGGTACCGGGCGCGTATGCGGGCTGTCGGAAAGCAGCGCGCCCAGAGTGACCACGAGCTGCACGTCGAGTTCAGCGGCGAGTCCGAGAATCTCGCGAGTGAACTGCTGCCACTTCATATTCGGCTCGACACCCTGGACCAGGATGACATCTCGGGGTGAAAGCGGGAGTCGAGCAACATACAGCCGAGTACCCGGCCAGGTGAGCTGTCGCACCCCGGCTTCGTCAATTGCAATCATCGGGCGATTGACCTGGTAGTCGTAGTACTCCTCCGAGTCGAGCTCAGTCAGGAGCTGCGCATCCCAGGCATCGATTAAATGCGCAATCGTGCCGCTCGCGGAGTCACCCGCATCGTTCCAGCCCTCGAAGGCGCAGACCATGACCGGGTCCACGAGCACCGGAAGCTCGTCATACTCGATCATCGCACCCCCTCGCCTGCGGCAGAGTGAACCGTCGTGATCCAGCCTGCCACGAGCGCGGGCCACTGCAGGGGCACGTCGTGAATTGCCCCCTGCCAAATCTGCAGATTGAGCTCACCGATCATCTGCAATCGGCGTTCGACCAGTGGATCGAGCGTGGGGGAGTCGGTACAGAGCACCGCCCACGTATCAAGCCGACGAGCGCGGATGTCGGGCACGCCGTCATAGTCGAGGAGGCCATCGAGCACCTGCATATGTCGATCGATACCGATGCGCGTACGCAGGAGGCCGTCGGCCTCGGTGAAGGTGGGAGTCAGGGCTGAACGAATCTCCTCGGACCAGTACGGACCAAGATCCCCGGTGGCGATGAGGTGCCAAAGCTCATCAGCGGGAATATTCAAGGCGGGTGGTCGAAGCCGCTCCCGGACCTCGGCGCGGTCACCCATGTCGGCAGGGCCTCTCAGCCCGCCATCGAGCAGGCCGATCGTGCGGACGCGGCTGGAATCCATGGCTCCCAGCCGTGCAGCCACGGCTCCACCCCACGAGTGGCCGATGACCGTTGCGGTGGTCACGCTGAGGGCATCCATGACCTCTACGGCATCGAGAGCGCACCGCTCGATGGAGTAGTCGACCTCCACTGGGGTGTCGGAGAGGCCATGCCCGCGTTGATCGAGGCGGATGATGCGCGGAGCCTGGAGGTAGGAGCAGACGGGATCCCAGAAGTAGCGTTGCTGGGAGAGGCCGTGCAAAAGCACGACGGCATCGGAGCCGGCGCCGACATCGCTTCCCTGCAGGGTCTGGCCGTCTGAGGTCGTTGCGGTCCAGTCCATGTGTCAACCGTAGCGTCTCAGCGTTTGCAGGTAGGCTTGCCTAACTATGGGAGAGAGCCTTCGGGAAGCCTTACGCAGTCGTGTCGTCGTTGCGGATGGGGCCATGGGCACCATGCTTCAAGCGCAGGATCCCAGCCTCGAGGATTTCCAGGGGCATGAGGGCTGCAACGAGATTCTCAATGTGACCCGCCCTGACGTAGTCGCCGCGGTGCATGATGCCTACTTCGCTGTAGGCGTCGACTGCGTGGAGACCAACACTTTCGGCGCGAACTACGCGAACCTGGCCGAGTACGACATTACTGATCGCATCTTCGAGCTGGCCAAGGCCGGCGCGCAGATTGCTCGTGAGTGCGCTGATAAGTGGTCCACCCCCGAGCAGCCACGTTGGGTACTCGGTTCGATGGGCCCGGGCACGAAGCTTCCGAGCCTCGGCCACGCGCCCTACGCCCTGCTGCGCGATGCCTATGAGACTCAGGCTCTGGGCCTGATCGAAGGCGGAGTCGACGCCTTTCTCGTCGAGACTGCGCAGGACCTCCTTCAGGCAAAGGCCGCAATCATCGGCGCCCAGCGAGCGATGGCCAAGTCCGACGTGGATCTTCCGGTACTTGCCCAGGTCACTGTCGAGACCACTGGCACGATGCTTCTCGGTTCGGAGATCGGTGCCGCGCTGACCGCACTTGAGCCGCTCGGTATCGAGATGATCGGCCTGAATTGCGCGACCGGTCCCGCTGAGATGAGCGAGCACCTGCGCACTCTGTCCAAGTCAGCCCGCATCGGCATCAGTGCGATGCCCAATGCCGGCCTGCCGGTTCTTACCGCCGATGGCGCGCATTACCCGCTCGGCCCCGACGAGCTTGCCCAGGCGCATGTCACGTTCACCCGCGATTACGGCCTCGGCCTGGTCGGTGGATGCTGTGGCACCACTCCGGCTCACCTCGAAGCAATAGTCAAGGCTGTACGCGGTCAGCAGGTTGTCGAACGAGTCGTGGAGCCAGAAGCAGCGATTGCCTCCCTCTACCAATCAGTTCCCTTCCGCCAGGACACCGCGTACCTGTCGATCGGCGAGCGCACTAATGCCAACGGGTCAAAGGCATTCCGTGAGGCCATGCTCGCCGGCAACTGGGACGACTGCATCGAGATTGCGCGCGCGCAGATTCGTGACGGCTCGCACATGCTCGATCTCTGCGTCGATTACGTCGGTCGCGATGGTGTCGCCGATATGCGCGAGCTTGCCGGTCGACTCGCTACGGCGTCGACCCTGCCGATCATGATCGACTCCACGGAGCCCGCCGTCCTCGAAGCTGGCCTAGAGGCACTCGGCGGCCGTGCCACCATCAACTCGGTCAATTACGAGGATGGTGACGGCCCCGATTCCCGATTCGCTCGCATCATGCCGCTTGTGCGTGAGCACGGCGCGGCAGTCGTCGCACTCACTATCGATGAAGAGGGCCAGGCTCGGACCGCGGAGTGGAAGGTGCGGATCGCCGATCGACTCATCGCCGATCTGACCACTAACTGGGGCATGAACGTCGAAGACATCATGGTCGACACCTTGACTTTCCCGATCGCCACCGGTCAGGAAGAGACTCGCCGCGATGCGATCGAGACCATGGATGCGATTCGCGAGCTCAAGCGCAAGTATCCGTCCGTTCAGACCACCCTTGGTCTGTCGAATGTCTCGTTCGGCCTAAATCCCGCGGCACGCCAGGTGCTCAACTCTGTGTTCCTGCACGAGGCACTGGAAGCCGGTCTTGACTCCGCCATCGTGCACGCGTCGAAGATCCTGCCGATGAATCGAATACCTGACGAGCAGCGCGAGGTCGCCCTCGATCTCGTCTACGACCGCCGTGTCTTCAACGACGAGGGCATCGCCACTTACGACCCGCTGGGCCGATTCCTCGATCTTTTCGAGGGTGTTGAGTCCAAGAGCATGAATGCCTCACGTGCCGAGGAACTCGCGGCTCTTCCGCTCAACGAGCGACTCGAGCGCCGAATCATCGACGGTGAGCGACAAGGCCTTGAAGCCGATCTGGATGAAGCGCTCATCACTAGACCAGCGCTCGAGATCGTGAACGACTCGCTATTGGAAGGCATGAAAGTCGTAGGCCAGCTATTCGCCAGCGGTGAGATGCAGTTGCCCTTCGTGCTCCAGAGTGCCGAGGTCATGAAGACCGCAGTCGCGTACCTGGAACCGCACATGGAAAAGACCGACGAAGAGGGCAAGGGCACGATGGTGCTGGCCACGGTGAAGGGCGATGTCCATGACATCGGCAAGAACCTCGTCGACATCATCCTGACCAACAATGGCTACAACGTCGTGAACATCGGCATCAAGCAGCCGGTCAACGCCATCATCGAGGCGGCCGAGGAGCACAATGCTGATCTCATCGGCATGAGTGGCCTGCTCGTGAAGAGCACCGTCATCATGAAGGAAAACCTTCTCGAGATGAATGCACGCGGAATTGCAACGCGGTTCCCGGTGCTTCTCGGCGGTGCAGCCCTCACTCGCGCATACGTGGAGCAGGATCTCGCTGATATCTATGAGGGCGAGGTGCGGTACGCACGCGATGCCTTCGAAGGTCTGCGTCTGATGGACGCTGTCATGGCCGTCAAGCGCGGCGTACCGGGTGCTGCACTGCCCGAGCGTCGCGAGCGTCGGGTCAAGGGCACGGCGGCGACGCCCACGCTCACGGATCCTGCGGATATGCCAGCGCGGTCTGACGTCGCGATTGACGTTCAGCTGCCCGAAGCACCGTTCTTCGGCGATCGAATTGTGCGTGGTATTTCGCTGGCCGAGTACACCCCGTACCTCGACGAGCGGGCGCTCTTCCTCGGTCAGTGGGGCCTGAAGTCAAGTCGCGGCGATGGCCCGTCATATGACGAGCTGGTCGAGACCGAAGGCCGCCCGCGTCTGCGTGAATGGCTCGGCCGGATCCAGACCGAGGGAATGATCGAGCCCGCAGTAGTCTACGGCTACTTCCCCTGCTACTCCGAGGGTGATGATCTCGTCATCGTCTGGCACGAGGGGCCGAACAAGGGTCAGGAGCGCGCGCGGTTCAGCTTCCCGCGCCAGCGCCGCGATCGTCACCTGTGCCTCTCGGACTTCTTCCGTCCGAAGGAGTCCGGCGAGCTCGATGTCGTCTCGTTCCAGGTCGTGACCATGGGCCAGGCCGCATCTGATGCCACAGGCAAGCTCTTTGAGTCTGATTCGTACCGTGATTACCTCGAACTCCACGGTTTGTCGGTGCAGCTCACTGAGGCACTGGCCGAGTATTGGCACGCACGCACACGCGAGGAGCTCGGACTTGGTTCCGAGGACTCAGGTGACATGAGTGAGCTCATCGAGAAGCAGGGCTACCGCGGTTCACGCTACTCATTCGGCTACCCGGCTTGCCCCGATCTCGAGCAGCAGACGATGCTGATGGAACTTCTCGATCCGGGTCGAATCGGCGTGGAGCTTAGTGAGGAGTTCCAGTTGCATCCGGAGCAGTCGACCAGCGCGATCATCGTGCATCACCCCGAAGCGAAGTACTTCAGCGCCTGATGTCTCGCTGGCCGGCCGCACTGCTGTTCGACATGGACGGCACGCTGCTTGACTCAGAGCATCTGTGGCTGCGGGCTGAGGAGCTCACGATGGCATCGCTCGGATCGGGTTGGTCGGCTCAGGACCAAGC
>JBPCSY010000145.1:0-9603 GCA_051006695.1 Candidatus Nanopelagicales bacterium | reverse complement strand
CGAAGCTGAGTGCTGTCCAGGTGACGAACGGGAACAGCAGGCCCGGGCGATCGAGCAACTCGGTGCCACGCTGGCTGGCGAGCTGAGCGAAGGACCACAGGGATGTGTGAAGGCTCGGGTACCACTGGTTCCAGGCGATCGAACCGTCAACGGTCGGCCACGTGGTGCTGCCGATCTCGTAGGTGTTCGCGAACGCGTTGAAGTGACCCTGGTTATCCCAACCGGTGAAGAACAGGCCGCTGACGATCTCGATGCTGCTACGACCGATGTAGGCGGCCATCAGCCAGATGCCGAGGATCACGGCGAGTGCACCGACGAGCCAGTCGCTGCGCATGGGGCGCGGGATCGACTGATTCTCGATGCGCGGGATGAAGCGAAGGAGTGCCAGCAGCAGCACGAACACCGCGAGGCCGACATGCGCGCTGGTGATCGTGACGGGAGTCGAGCCGCCGCGCGGCACGACGATCGCCATGATGCCAAGCAGCACGATCAGCGAGATGAACGCGCGCTCCATCAGGGTGCGACCCCACGGCGGCACGATGATCAGCAGCACCATGCAGGCGATGAAGCCCACGGGCGGAAAGACCCAGAGCATCGCGGCTGAGACGAGCGTGACGAGCAGGATCGCGAGATTCCGCAGGGTGCGGCCACTCAGGCTGCGCTTCGGGCCACCGTCGGCGAGCTCCTCGGTGATCGTGCTCAATGACTCTCCCCCGAGCGCGCTCATGAGCCACTCCGCTGGAAGCCGATGCGCACGTTCACAGGAGCATCCTGCACCGCGCTGACCTCAGCCGTGCCGGCAGTGACCTTCATGCCAGGCGTGGCGATGGGTGCCCAGCCGGCCGGCGGGGTCACGCGCACGGTGATGGTGGAGTTGAGCCAGAGGGACTGCGGGTCGGCGCGCAGCACGTACTGCAGCGGCTCGGCCGTATTCGCGCTCGCGAACGTGCCAGCAGGCAGCTGGTACGAGACGGAGACCGAAGCCTGACCGCCCGGTGGTGTCCAGCCGACGACGCGCACGATCTTCTGGCCGTAGCCGTCATCGGCGAAGCCGCGGCCGTATTGCTTGTGGTTCGTGAAGGGCCGCACCGCGAAGCCGGCGGGGTAGTTCACGCCGTAGTTCACGGCAGCGTCGGGCACGTACATGATGTACGCGGCCTTAAGCCAGGTGGTCTCGTAACCGATCTTGCCGAAGGTGCCCAGCGCCGGCCGATCAGCAGGTGTCGCGTTAGTGACATTCATTTGCTGCGTCACGCGCGCGGAACCGTTCTCCTCGAGCTGCACGTTGACGACGACATTGCGCTGCTGGAAGACATCGACCTTGCTCTGGTTGCCGTTCTGCGTGTACATCGCCGACCAGTCGCCCGACTTCGGGTCGGCGACCTCACCGGCAGTACCGGCATTGATCGCGAGCTGCTCGAGCTTCGGGTTCGCGGCCCAGAGCTGGAAGTGAGGGCCGGGTGCCGTGCTCGCGACGGCCTGCGCGGCGGGCACGAGTGCGTCACCGGAGAGCAGTTTCGGCAGCAGGTCGTCGATCAACTGCTGATTCGCGGCCTGGCGCGCATCGGCATCCGCTTGCCCGAACTGAGCGTACGCATCGATGAGCAGTATCTGGCCGAGCTTCTCTCCGGTGACCTCGCCGTAGACCTCTGACTGGATCGGCCCTGTGGCGTCGAGCATCGCGCCGATGGCTGTGAGATCAAGGGTGATGACGCCGTCGACCGTCGGGAAGTCACCACCGGCCCATGCGCCGGCCATCTCGCGACCGCTCGTCAGCAGTGACGGGTGCGTGTTCGTCACGACGAACGGAGCCGTGCGGGGGTTCGTAGCAAAGAACGGATTGCCGCCCGGGCCCCACCAGGTGACAGGGCGATTGACCGGCGGGAACAACTGCGTGCTGGTCGTGCCCTTGATCGGGATCGTGATTCGGCCGTTGTCGAACTCGACGAGTGCGAGCGAGAGAGGTGCGCCACCGGCGGCACGCATCTCGGCCTGATTGTCGATCGCGACGAGATAGCGCTTGACGCCATTGGCACCGAGAGCATCGGGCAGCAACGGGGCAATGCCCACAAGTGCGCTCACTGCCTCCTGCACCGGCTTCGCGGTATCGAGAGCCTTGGTCTTCAGCGTGCCAAGCAGGCCTGCTGTCGGGCCACTGGTGTTCACGGCCTCGAGCTGCGCGACCACCATCTGCATGCCGGCATCGACCTTGGCCACGCGCGGAGGCAGGGCCTCAAGACGAGGGATGTCGACAGCGCCGTCACTGAAGATCTTCGCGCCACCGTTCTTGCCCGACAGATCGCCATAGAGATCGACAAGCTCAGTGGTGCTGGTGGTGATGCCGTCGGTGGCCTGACCGAGGTGCTGCCAGTTCTCGATCGCGGTGCCGATCCCGGGCACCCCGGCGAGTAGGGCCATGTGCGGGCCATTCGACGAGAAGGTGATGGCCCGGGCTGCCCCGTCGGCGGCCTGCACGTCACTCTGCGCCTCGGCAAAGCCGCCGGCCTTGATCTGGTCGACCGCACTGGTCATGGAGGTCTGGAAACCGCGAGCCCCGAAGCCGAGGGCCGCCAGGGAGGTCATGAGGCTGAGCTGGAGCCAGAGGACGAATCCGCCCCCCAGGAGCACGAGAACCAGGATCAACCACGCTTTCGGGGTGAGCCTGGACACCTCGTGAGTATACGGACTGCCCAGGGGGATTCCCCTCGTGCGCGAGGGGCGGGAGCCTCACGATCAGGCATCGGTTCTGGTACCTCGGGCGATAGTCAAGGGCGGCATTCCGCAGATGCTCGCCGTCCGAGAACTCATCACGGGGTGGACATCTAGGGATTTCAGCTGAGCGCTACTCGGCCGATCCCGGTCAGTAGGCGCCGTCGCCCATCAGCACAACCTTGACGGTCCTGGCCACGATGACCAGATCGAGGGCAGGCGACCAGTGCTCGACGTAGTCGAGATCCAGGCGCATGCGTTCCTCCCAGTCGACCTGCTTGCGGCCGGCGACCTGCCACAGGCCGGTCAGGCCCGGCTTGGTGAGGTGACGGCGATGATCGGCGTCGTCCATCAGCGGCACTTCGTCGAGCATGACGGGGCGCGGACCAACGAGTGACATCGAGCCGCCGATCACGTTGACGACCTGCGGCATCTCGTCGATCGACCAGCGACGCAGGAAGCGGCCGAAGCCGGTGATGCGGGGGTCGCGACGGTAACGCTCGGTGATGCCCTCATCGGGAACGCCGATGACCTCGTCGCGAATTTGATCGGCACCGACATGCATCGTGCGGAACTTCGCGACAGTGATGAGCTGACCACCGCGACCGATGCGCTCCTGCTTGTAGAGCATCGGGCCACGACTGGTGATCTTCACGCCGATCGCGGCGACAAGCATGAACGGCGAGAAGAGAATGAAAAGGCCGACACCGATGATGATGTCGAGGGTGCGCTTGATGGCGCGCTTCGGGCCGGTGAGGTGCGGCTCGTCAAGATGGAGCAGCGGCAGGTCAGCGGCCATGCGCATCGTGACGCGCGGGCCGGCGACATCGCCAACGGTCGGGGCGACGAGAAGATCGACGCGCGGGCCCTCGAGACGCCAGGCGAGGCGCTGGATCACGGTGTGGCCGAGCTGCGGGGAACCAGCAACCGCAACGGTATCCGCGTCTGCCAGGGCGATGCGGGCCATGACCTCGTCGAGCCAGGCATCGAGGGCATCGTCATCGACCTCGGTCGACGGCTCCTGGATGTCATCGACGACGGTGAAGCCCGCGACCGGGTCGCGATCGAGCATGTCGACGACGTCAGATTTCTGCGGCTCTGCGCCGATCACGATCGTGCGATGCAGGTAGTGGCCGTAACGGCGCTCATGACGCAGCCACGCACGAAGAGTCCAGCGCACGGCGAGCAGTAGCACGATGCCGGTGGCAAAGGTGATGACGACGAAGCCGCGCGAGAGATCGACCTTGAACACGAACACGGCGACAGCAATCGCGCCGAACACGACGGCCGTCGCACCGACAACGCGCTTGAACTCCTCCGAGCCCACGCCAAGGATGCGCGTGTCATACGCACCGCGGAACACCAGCGTGGTTATCCAGGCGAGCACGACGATGACGACGTATGCGACGTAGGTGGGGTCATTGAGCTCGACCGAGTACGGAATCGCCCAGCGCAGCACGAAGCCGACGATGCCGGCGATCAGGATCGCGAAGGAATCGAGGATGAACGCGCGAGTCGCGTACACGCGCAGCGGGTCGCGGCGCAGATGCGGGCGATCGCGATGGGAGTGCGCCTCGGCCCAGCCGATGCGGGCAGGGGTGGAGACGCCGGCAGCCTCGTCGATGTCGGAACGATCCTCGATCATGGCCACCTCCTTCTCTCTCCACGGTTGCCGCCCACTGGCGAGCTGCTCGTAGAGGGAAGTCTGGCACGGTCAATGGCCCACCGGGCCCTGCGCACCGTCACATTTCGGGCACGAGTGGTCTGACCGCCCTCCGGCCTGCGGGGCTGGACGACGTGAGTCCGAGGCGGGTGGGCATACCGTGGTCGGCCCGGTTCCCCCTAGCGTTGCCTCATGGGCTCCAGTCATGACCACTCCTCCGCGGCAATAGCCGCGCCGCGTAAGCGCCTGCTGGCCGTGCTGCTGATCTCCGCGGTCATCCTCATCGTCGAGGTGATCGGCGCGATTCGCTCCGGCAGCCTCGCGCTGCTGGCCGATGCCGGTCACATGCTCACCGACGTCGCCGGTGTGGCACTGGCCCTGCTCGCCGTGACCCTCGCTGCCCGCAAGGCCGGCCCGGATCGCACGTTCGGCAACTACCGGCTGGAGATTCTTGCCGCGGTCATCAACGCGGTGCTGCTCTTCGGCGTCTCGATCTACCTGCTCATCGAGTCGTGGTCGCGCTGGAACTCCCCGCACGAGGTCGACGGCGGAATCGTCCTGGTGTTCGCGGGTGTTGGCGTCGTGGCGAATCTGGTGTCGTTCTTCATCCTGCGCGGAGGCGCGAAGGACAGCCTGAACGTGAAGGGTGCCTACCTCGAAGTCCTCGGTGACTTGCTGGGCTCCATCACCGTGATCATCGCCGCGCTGATCATCATGTCGACAGGCTGGGAGCGAGCGGATGCGCTCGCATCCGCCGTTGTCGCGCTGATGATGCTGCCGCGCACGTGGTCACTGCTGCGTGAGGCAGTCGACGTGCTGCTCGAGGCGGCGCCGCGCAATGTGAATGTCAGCGAGGTGCGGGCCCACATCCTCGAGGTCGATGGCGTGATCGATGCTCACGACCTTCATGTCTGGACGATCACCTCGGGTCAGCCGGTGATGAGCGCCCATGTCGTGGTCTCCGACGAGACCCTGGCGGGCGGGTCAGCGCGAGTTCTCGACGCCCTGCACGAATGCCTGGCCCATCACTTCGACGTCAATCACTGCACCTTCCAGATCGAAGGCATCGACCAGGCCTCGAAGGAGTCCTCCGGGCACCCCTAGCCTGGCCGTTCCGTGCTGTGCCGTTCAGTGCCGTGCGGAGGATTCCCGTTGCGGGTGCCGCAGATGCGGTCTAGATTCCCTTTTCATGCCGCATATTCGGATTTCGGACGCCGCCAGCCTCCTCGGGGTCAGCGATGACACCGTGCGCCGCTGGGTCGATTCCGGCCGCCTGGCAGGCGCCACCGACGAGGCCGGCCGCCGCACGGTCGACAGCGCCGAGGTGGCTGCTCTGCTCTCCGTGGCCTCGATCGACGCCGATCGGCCCGTGCCCACCTCCGCCCGCAATCGCTTCCCGGGCATCGTCACCCGCGTCGAGCGCGACGGGGTGATGGCCCTGGTCGAGATCCAGGCAGGCCCGCATCGCATCGTCTCGCTGATCAGTCGCGAGGCCGCCGATGAGCTTGGCCTCGAGCCGGGCGTCATCGCCGCAGCGAGCGTGAAGTCGACCAATGTGATCATCGAGCGCGAGAGTCACTGATGCGCACCTCGCGCGCATCCCGACTGGCGGGCTGCGCATTGATCACGGTGCTGATGAGCGTGCTTGTCATCTCACCTGCGCAGGCCGTTGGCTCGAATCTCGTGCCCTCGGCGGATGCAAAGGTCGCGGGCACGATCACCGTCTCGGCAGCCGCATCACTGACCGATGTGTTCCCGGTGATCGCGAAGGCCTTCCAGAAGCGCTACCCGGGCACACATGTGCGATTCAATTTCGGCGGAAGCTCGACCCTCGTCAATCAGATCAAGGGCGGCGCTCCGGTTGACGTGCTCGCGACTGCATCGGAGCCAACGATGTGGTCAGCGGTGAAAGACGGTCTCGTCGGAAAGCCGCTGCTCTTCGCGAAGAACACGATGGCCATCGCGATGCCGTCCGACAACCCCGCTCGCATCCGATCGATCAACGATCTCACGCGCCCCGGCACTCTCGTCGGAGTCTGCGCAGCCACCGTTCCGTGCGGTACTGCGGCGCGCGAACTCTTCGCGCGGAACACGGTAAGCGTGCGGCCGGTCACGCAGGAACTCGATGTGCGCAGCCTGCTCGGCAAGGTGATCTCCGGTGATCTTGATGCCGCCATCGTCTACGCCACCGACGTGAAGGCCGCCGGCAGCAAGGTGCGCAGCATTTCGATACCCGCATCACTCAATGTCACCACTACTTACCCGGTAGCCACGGTCGGCAGCACCGCGAATCCGGTGGTGGCCCAGCGCTTCGTTGACTACTTGCGCTACAGCGTCTCCGCTCAGGGGATCCTGCGCGCCTATGGCTTCGCGAAGCCCTGGTAGCCATGACTCGTCGCCACGCCCCCTGGTTCCTGCTCATTCCGGGATTACTCGCCGTCATCTTCCTGGTGCTGCCCGTCCTGGGCCTCGTGGCCCAGGCTCCGTGGGGATCCTTCGGCACCTTGCTCAGCGATCCGGTGACTCGTGATGCCCTGCGCATCTCGGCTCTGTCGTCACTGTGCGCGACGGCAATCTGCATCGTGCTCGGCACACCACTCGCCTGGCTGCTCGCACGCAACGCCATTCCCGGCACACGAGTCATTCGCGCACTCGTGGTCGTGCCACTGCTTCTGCCACCGGTCGTCGCCGGCGTCTCGCTGCTCACCGCATTCGGCCGCCGCGGCTTCGCCGGTTCGTTTCTCTACGACCAGTTCGGTATCCAATTCCCGTTCACCACGGCGGGTGTCATTCTCGCCGAGACCTTCGTGGCCATGCCCTTCCTGATCATCACCGTCGAAGCCGGCTTCCGTGGCCTGCACAAGGAGTATGAGGAAGTCGCCGCCACGCTCGGCGCATCGTCGTGGCAGACCTTCCGGCACGTGACACTTCCGCTCGTCGCGCCGGCATTGCTCTCCGGCGTGGTGCTGTGCTGGGCACGCGCAGTCGGCGAGTTCGGCGCGACCATCGGCTTCGCGGGCAACTTCCCGGGTGTCACGCAGACGATGCCGTTGGCGATCTACTCACAACTCGAGGTGGATCGATCACTGGCTGTTGGCCTCAGCGTGATCCTGCTGGTCGTGTGCCTAGTGATACTCGTGCTACTGCGCCGCACCTATCTGCGCGGCGATACGACGAACGACTAGGTCGCTTCTCGCGACAACTACGGTGTGCACGCGTGATCGCTCCGAGCTCATTCGGTTCGCGCGTGATCGCTCCCAGCTCATTCGGTTCGCGCGTGATCGCTCCCATGAACCTGCTCCAGCGCGTGCACCAGCCACGGTGCCATTACGGCCACCGCATCGCGCGCACCACCGGGTGAACCCGGGGCATTGACGATCAGGGTCTCGCCCGCGAGGCCTGCAATCGCACGCGAAAGCGCAGCAGTGGCAACACCATTGGCGAGGCCGTAGGCACGAATGGCCTCGGCGATGCCGGGGGCCTCGCGGTCGATCACGCGACGGGTCATCTCGGGCGTGCGATCACTGGGCGTGAGCCCGGTGCCACCGGTGGTGATGATCAGCTCGTAGCCGCCCTTGATGCCATCACGCAGTGCTGCCTCAACCGGCTCGCCATCGGAGGCTACGACCGGGCCGTCGACGGCAATGCCGAGGGCGGTGAGGGCGTCAACGAGAACGGGGCCACTGCGGTCTTCCCACTCGCCCTTGGCGGTGCGAGTCGAGACTGTGATGACGAGTGCTCGCGGGGTTACCTTGATCATGACGGCCGCACCCAGGTGCCCGAACGGCCACCGCGCTTCTCGAGTAGTTCGATGCCGCCGATAGCCGCCATGCGATCGACGCCCTTGACCATGTCGATGAAGGCGAGAGCGGCGACAGCAACGCTGGTGAGCGCTTCCATCTCGACACCGGTGCGATCAGCAGTGCGCACGGTTGCGGTGATCTCGAGGTAGTCGTCGCCGAGCTCCAGGCCAACGTCAACGCCGTGAATAGCGAGCGGATGGCAGAGCGGGATGAGATCGGGCGTGCGCTTGGCGGCCTGAATGCCGGCAATGCGTGCGACCGCGAGGGCATCACCCTTCGGAACACCGGCACCACGCAACATGCCCACCACTTCGGTCGAGACAGTCACACGACCGCGAGCAGTCGCACTGCGCACCGTGATGTCTTTCCCGCTGACATCGACCATGCGTGCATCGCCATCATCATTGAGATGGGTGAACCGTGCCTCGCTCATGCTCTCTCCTGCACTCGTGATTTCGCGCCCGGATCGCGCACCCTTACTCCCCGCACTCGATGACGCGAACGCTATCGCCTGCAGCGACTGAGCTCACGCCCTCATTGATGACGATCATGCAGTTGGCCTGCGCCAGGCCGCCCACGACATGCGAGCCCTGGCCGCCCACAGGCGTAACCGTGCCTGCGGCGCGATCGAGATGGCCGCGGGCGAACTGGCGCTTGGAGCCAGGTGATTGCATGCCCTCGGTGATGGTGGCCATGCGATCGGGGCGCTGAATCGTGTCGGCACCGAGCATCGTGCGAATCGCGGGGCGCACGAAGTTCTCGAAGGAGACATATGAGCTCACGGGATTACCGGGGAGCGTGATGATCGGCACCGTGCGCGAATCGACCGTGACACTGCCGCAGCCCTGCGGCATGCCCGGCTGCATTGCGGTCTTGATGAAGTCGACAGAGCCGAGGGTGCTGAGCACAGCCTTCACCGTGTCGTAGGCGCCCATGCTCACTCCACCGCTGGTGAGGATGAGATCGCACTCGCGTGCAGCGGAGTCGATGGCAGCGCGGAACTCGGCTTCATCGTCAGCAACGCGCGTGCGACGGTCACCGATGGCACCGGCTTCGGCGCACGCGGCGACAAGGAGATAGGAGTTGCTGTCGACGATCTGACCCGACTCGAGCGGGGTGCCGGGGTCAACGAGTTCACTACCTGTCGAGAGCACGCCGATGCGCGGGCGGCGATGCACTGTGATCTCGTCCAGACCAATGGCGTCGAGCACGGCTACCTGACGACTCGTGATCACGGTGCCGGCACTCAGCACGAGATCGCCGGCGGTGACGTCATCACCCGCTCGACGGATGAAGGCACCGTCATCGACCGACTCATGACTGGTGACCGTGCCCATCTGACCATCAGTGCGCTCGACCGGTACGACGGCCGTCGTACCCGCGGGGATAGGTGCACCGGTCATGATCCGAATCGCGGTGCCGGAGCGC
>JBPCSY010000144.1:0-6728 GCA_051006695.1 Candidatus Nanopelagicales bacterium | reverse complement strand
ACACGCAGATCCTCCATGAACTGCCACGGTGCGTGGTCGGTGACCACGCGCCCTTCAATTACTACCGGTATTGCTTCCGTACCCGCTCCCGGCGGATTTCATCCGCGTCGAGGGCGGTGTCCTCCTTGCGAAGCCCCTTGAAGATCAGGAAGTACGAGAGCCCGAGGCCGAACATCGCCCCGATAGCCATCAGCACTGCCTGATGTCCGACCCACAGGGAGATCAGCCAGCCAATCGCGGTGTAGAGGATAAGACCTGCGATCAAGCGACTGGAGATTGTCCATGCGGAGTCGGCCATTCTTCGAGATTCCTCGGAAGAAGTAGACCGTTCTGGTGCGACCGAACCGTACCACCATGAGCGGCGGGCAGGTGGTGTGGGGGCCGTCACTTTCCGGCCTCCGGATCGACATACAACACCTTGGTGCGAGCGAAGATCCAGACCTCGGCCGCGGTCCAGACCAAGGTGCACAGGACGACTGTCATGGCGAAGACCTTGGTGTCGAAAAGCGTTGTTTCCGAGAACAAAATGATGAGTACGAACAGGATTCCGATCTTCGCCAGGTAGATGACCAGCGCGACCGACATGGCCAGTTCGGGGTTGGTACGCAAGACCTTGCCCAGGGTGAGCTGGCCGGCCGAGAAGAAGACAACCACGACCACTGTGGCGAAGATCGCACCGATTACCCCGGCGGAGCCCGCGATAACCCCGGAGATCACCGTGATGATCGCCCCGGCCGCGACGGTGAGGAGTCCTGCCCGCTTGAGAACCAGCGCATCGATGGTGGCGGGAGGGGTGCTGGACACGCCTTGACGTTACCGCATGCCCGAGGGGCCGAGCGAACCGTCCGCGGTGGGCTAGATCACGCGCGCAGATCAGCCTTGACGGAGGAACCTGCCTTGGCTCGACCCGGGCGCCGAACTGCCCAGAGCAGTGCGGCCAGGCCCAGGATGAAGCCTCCGAGGGCATACGGCACCGGCACGAAGGCCACCGCAACAGCGGCGAAGGCGATCAGCGCCGTCCAGGCGTACATCAAGATCACGGCACGGCGCTGAGAATGCCCCATCTCCAGGAGACGGTGATGCAGATGCTGCTTATCCGGGGCGAAGGGGCTGCGGCCGGCCCGGGTCCGACGCACCACGGCCAGGAGCAGGTCGACCAGGGGGACGGCCATGACCGCCACCGGCAGCAGGATCGGCAGCAGAGCGGGAAGCAAGGTGGCCTTGCCCACGGCATTGGGGTCGACCTGTCCCGAGAGAGTGATGGTGGCGGCGGCCAGAAGCAGGCCGAGCATCATGGAGCCGGTGTCCCCCATGAAGATCTTGGCCGGGAAGGTGTTGCTGGGCAGGAATCCGAGGCACATGCCCACGAGCAGGGCGCTCACCAAGGTGGCCAGGGTCGCTCGCTCCACACCCATTTCCACGGACAGCAGGTAGGAGTAGGCGAAGAAGGCCCCGGCTGCCACGGCCACGATGCCTGCCGCGAGGCCATCGAGACCGTCGACGAAATTAATCGCATTGATGCTGACCAGGACGATCAGCACGGTCACGAGCACGCTGGTCAGCGGATCGAGGACGAAGGTGCCTCCGATCGGCAGCCAGACCACGGCGATGCCCTGGAACGCCATCAGGCCGGCGGCGAGCACCTGGCCGGCCAGTTTCACGGGGGCATCCAGGCCCCACTTGTCATCGACGATGCCGAGGACGGCGATCACGGCGACGCCGGAGAGCAGTGCCCATTGCTGGTTGCCCCCGGAGAAGACTGACTTCATCATTGGCAGCTTGCTGGCCAGAAGCAGCCCGGCGAGCAGGCCCAGGAGCATGGCCAGACCACCCAGGCGTGGGGTTGGCTCAGCGTGCACATCGCGATCGCGCACCTCGGCCATGAAGCCCCAGCGGATCGCGAGCGCGCGAACAAGCGGGGTCGTCAAGTACGTGACCGCCGCGGCGGCCAGCAGGCAAAGGACGTATTCGCGCAAGCGTGCGCTCGTTAGCTCTTGGGCGCCGGGTATGCGGGGTGCGTGGCGCACAGGGCAGCGACCTCGGCGGCAATGCCTGCGGCTGCAGTTCCGTCGGCGTCACGCACGGCGCGGCCGATGAGAGAGGCGATGACCGCCATGTCAGGCTCAGTCATGCCCTGGGTCGTGGTTGCCGGAGTGCCCACGCGAATCCCCGAAGCCACCATCGGCGGTTGCGGGTCATAGGGAATCGCGTTCTTGTTCAGCGTGATGCGTGCGGCATCGCAGCGCTGCTCGGCCTCCGTGCCGTTCACTCCGAGGCCCTGGAGGTCGATGAGTGCCAGGTGAGTGTCGGTGCCGCCGCTGACAGCGCGCATGCCCTCGCCCTCGAGGCCCTTCGCGAGCGCTTGCGCGTTGGCAATGACCTGCTTCGCGTACTGCTGGTATTCAGGAGTAGCGGCTTCCTTCAGCGCCACGGCCTTCGCCGCGACCGCATGCATCAGCGGACCGCCCTGCATCATCGGGAAGACAGCCTTGTCGATCTTGGCAGCATGCTCTTCCTTGCACAGGATCATGCCGCCGCGCGGGCCGCGCAGCACCTTGTGAGTGGTAAAGCTGACGACATCGGCATAGGGCACCGGGCTCGGGATTGCCTTGCCCGCAACCAGGCCGATGAAATGCGCAGCGTCGACCATGAGAATCGCACCCACCTCCTCGGCGATCGAGCGGAATGCCGCGAAGTCGATCAGGCGTGGGTAAGCCGTGGCACCACAGATGATCATCTTGGGCTTGTGCTCGAGGGCCAATGCGCGCACCTCGTCGTAGTCGATGAGCTCGGTGTCCTGGCGCACGCCGTAGGAGACAATGTTGAACCACTTGCCTGAGAAGTTCACCTTCGAGCCGTGAGTGAGATGACCGCCATGGGGAAGGCTCATGGCCATCACGGTGTCGCCGGGCATCGTGAATGCGCCGTAGACCGCGATGTTGGCGCTGGCACCGGAGTGGGGCTGGAGGTTCGCATGCTCGGCGCCGAACAGCGCCTTCGCGCGCTCGATGCCGATGTTCTCCGCGATATCGACGTCGGCGCAGCCACCGTAGTAACGCTTGCCCGGGTAGCCCTCGGCGTACTTATTCGACAGGGTTGAGCCGAGCACTGCGAGCACGGCAGGAGAGGTGAAGTTCTCGCTTGCGATGAGCTGCAGGCCACTGCGCAGTCGCTCGAGCTCGGAGAGAATCACTGATGCGATCTCGGGATCCTCGGCGGTCAGAGCGTCGAAGTCGGGGCCCCAGAACGGTGTCGCAGTCATCTCTCTCCTCATTAGCGCAGTACGCGGCATCTCAGTGCAAGGCACACTCTACGCAGGGGTGGCGATACCCGGCACGACCGAGCGGAGCTGTTCGAGGGTGACCGCGCCCTCACGTAGGAGCATCGGAACCTCACCTGTCGCATCCACCACAGAGCTCGGCAGAGCAAGATTTGGATCAGTGCCCAGCGGGCCGGCGTCGAGACAGATAGTCGCCAACTCCCCCAGTGATGCGAGTGCCTCCTCGGCAGTCAGGGCTGCCGCACTGCCGGCCGAATTAGCACCCGTCACGATCATGGGCCCCGTCGCGCGGAGGATCTCCAAGGTGAGCGGATGCAGTGGAATACGCACGGCGAGTGGAGCACCGGCAGGATGATCCCAGGCCAGGCTCGGTTGCGGTGTCACGAGAATCGTCAGCGCACCCGGCCAGAATCCGTGCATGAGATCCATAGCGGCAATCGACGGATTGAAGGCGATACCGGGAATCGTGGTCACGCTGGCGATCATGATGGGCAGTGGAGTGACGGGGCTCTGGCCCTTCGCCTCGCGCACTGCACGCGCACCACGTGCCGAGAATCCATCGGTGGCTACCGCATAGACGCTTTCAGTCGGCAGGACAACGAGCTCACCCCGCTTCACGGCGGCCACGGCTGCCGTGATGCCGCGCGATCGCTCGGCACCATCGGTGCAGTCAAACCGCAGGGTCATGCTGCGCCGGTACGCCGGCAGATCGTGAAGCGCGGGAGTCGATTGAAGTCCATGCGATCGACGACGTCAGTCCAGACCGGTGCACCTGCCGCCGTATGCGAGTGAGCAGCCACGATGTGATCAGCAGTCATGGCGCGAGCAACGCCCGGAACTCCTGACATTCCGGCGTCAGGGCCTTGCACATCGGCATGCTCGACCACGAGCAGACCTCCTGGCTTGAGAAGGATCGCCGCGGTGCGCAGTACTCCGCGCACGACATCAAGACCGTCGTCACCGCCGTAGAGAGCCATGCGCGGCTCGTGCTCACGCACTTCGGGCTCGCGCGGAATCATGCCGACAGGGATGTAGGGCGGATTCGTGACCACGACACTGACCTGACCCGCGAATCGCGCGAGCGGGCCGTCGGGCTCTGCTGCCGTGGTGGCATCGTGCTGGAACACCTCGACACGCGAACCCAAGGCCGTGAGTTGCTCGTCATAGGCCGCGACATTGCGGCGAGTCCAGCCGATGGCATCCTCGGAGAGCTCGACCGCATATACGCGCGAGTGGTCGACCTCCGTGCCGAGCGCGATGGCGATGGCACCACTACCGGCGCAGAGGTCAACTGCGATTCGTGAGGGAACCGGCTGCTGGGCAAGCTCGCGAATCGCAGCCTCCGCCACCAGCTCGGTCTCGGGCCGCGGGATGAAGACACCGGGGCCGACTGCGATGTCGAGATGACGGAAGCCGGTGCTGCCGACCAGATGCTGAAGGGGAACGCGTGTGAGGCGCTTTGTGAGCATCTGCTCGATGGCCACACGCTGCTCGCCATTGACGGGGTCCTGCAGGATCATGCGCCCGCGGGTGGTGCCGAGTGCAAAGGCGATGATCTCAGCAGCATCGACATTCGGCGAGGGAACTCCGACATTGGCAAGCCTGCGTTCGGCATCAACCAGGAGATCACGCACGGTCTCGCGACCGCCCGTGGTGTAGTCGGATTCGAAGGTCATCAGCCCGCTGCCAGGCGTGCCGCGGTGTCAGCCTCGGTGCAGGCATCGATCACGGCGTCGAGGTCGCCATCGAGAATCTGGTCGAGGTTGTGCGACTTGAATCCGACGCGGTGATCGTTCAGGCGATTCTCGGGGTAGTTATAGGTACGAATGCGCTCACTTCGGTCGACAGTGCGCACCTGCGAACGGCGGGCGTCAGATGCCTCAGCGGCCGCCTGCTCCTCGGCGACCGCCAGCAGGCGTGCGCGCAGGATTCGCATGGCCTGCTCCTTGTTCTGGAGCTGGCTCTTCTCGTTCTGGCACGAGACGACAACACCGGTGGGGATGTGCGTGATGCGTACGGCGGAGTCAGTGGTGTTCACGCTCTGACCGCCGGGGCCGGAAGATCGGTACACGTCGATGCGCAAGTCATTGGCATCGATAGTGACCTCAACATCCTCAGCCTCGGGGAGCACCAGCACGCCCGCTGCAGACGTGTGAATTCGTCCCTGGGACTCGGTTGCGGGGACTCGCTGCACACGATGTACGCCGCCTTCGAACTTCAGCCGCGCGAACGGCGCCTGCCCCGGCTCCGGCACACCCTTGGCCTTGACCGCGACGGCGACATCCTTGTATCCGCCGAGATCGGACTCGACTGCTTCCAGGATCTGAGTCGACCAGCCATGACGCTCGGCATAGCGCAGGTACATGCGCAGCAGGTCGGAGGCGAAAAGTGCTGACTCCTCACCGCCCTCACCGGACTTGATCTCGACGATGACGTCCTTGTCTTCCTTGGGATCTCGAGGGAGCAGTAACTTCGTGAGCTTCTCGGCCGAGACCTTCTCGCGCTCGACGAGATCCGGCAGTTCCTCGGCAAAAGAGGGATCCTCCTCGGCGAGCTCGCGTGCGGCGGAGATGTCGTCGGACAATGCCAGCCATTCGCGGTAGGCGGCAACAACTGCACGAAGTTCCGCGTATCGCTTGCCGTACTTGCGGGCAGCGGCCTGATCACCGTGCACTGTCGGGTCGGCGAGCTTGGCCTCGAGATCGGAGTACTCCGCGACTAGGTCATTGCAGGACTCGAACACGGTGACACCCTTTCTCCTCGTCCGGTTTCTCGCTCGTGAGCGTCAAGAAAAACCCGGGCGCCGGTCGGGGGTCGACCGCGCGACGGGGGAGACACGCGGCCGACCCCCGGCCCGCGCCCGGGGAAGTAACTACTTGGAGGTCGACTTGCCGTAACGGCCTTCGAACTTCGCGACACGGCCACCCGTGTCGAGGATCTTCTGCTTGCCCTTGTAGAAAGGATGGCACTGCGAGCAGACATCGGCATGAATCGAGCCGTTCTTCGCGGTGCTGCGGGTCACGAAGGTGCTGCCACAGGAGCAGGTCACGGTCGTCTCACCGTACGCGGGATGGATATCTGCCTTCATTGCTTCTCCTTGTCGACCCGCGGGTCGGCCTGGTGCCGTGAACCGCGAGGCCATAAGTATGTCATCGCGAGGGGAAATCGGGAAAATCGGCCTCAGCCATGGGCAAGGGAGCCTGGACATCGGCTCCTCCCCCGGGGGCAATCGCCTACTCGTCGTCTGAAGAGCCGCTGGCCGCCGGCGTGGTCTTCTGGACCTCGAGCAGGAACTCGTAATTGCTCTGGGTCTGGCGCAGCTTGGAGAGCAGGAGCTCGATCGACTGCTGCTGATCGAGAGCGTGGAGCACCCGGCGCAGCTTCCAGACGATCTTGAGCTCGTCATTGGACATGAGCAGTTCTTCCTTGCGAGTGCCCGACGCATCGA
>JBPCSY010000143.1:0-6889 GCA_051006695.1 Candidatus Nanopelagicales bacterium | reverse complement strand
GCAGGTGGTTGAAGCAGGGTCTAGAAGTCGCCGGCGTTGGCCCGCAGGCTGCGCAGCACGCCGCGCAACTGGTCGACCTGGTTGTCGGTCACGCCGAGGTTCTCGAACACCTGGGCGTTGAGAGCAGTGGTGGCGGCAGCGGCCTGAGTGCGACCGAGCTCGGTGATCGACGCGAGAATCGCGCGACGGTCGGTGGGATGCGGCACGCGCTCGACGAAGGCCTGGCTCTCGAGGCGATCGACGGCACAGGTGACGCTCGTGGGGTGCACCTGAAGCAAAGCGCCCATCTTGGTCATCGGCAGCGCGCCGCTACGCGAGAAGCTCAGCAGCATCAGGATCTCGTAGCGCGCGAAGGTCAGATTGAGCGGGCGCAGTACTGAGTCGATGCGCTGCATCAGAATCTGCTGGGCCCGTACGAGTGACGTGACCGCAGCCATGCCGTCAGCAGCCGCTTCCCACCCGTGGTCGACCCACTGGCGGCGGGCCTCCTCGATGGGATCCGTGCTGAGCATCTTTCCGAGTGTCATCTCGTGATCTCCCTAGACGTTGCGACGGTACTGGCCACCGACCTCGAAGAACGCCGAGGTGATCTGCCCGAGTGAACATACCCGCACGGCATCCATGAGGGACGCGAATGTGTTGCCTCCTCTGGCGGCAACTGCCTTCAGTTTTGCGAGGGCTGCCTCCGACTCACTCTGATGGGCTGCCTGGAAGGCGCGCACGCGTGCCACCTGCGATTCCTTCTCCTCCTCGCTGGCGCGAGCCAGCTCGATCTCGCCCATCTCGGCGGGCTCGGGGTTAAGGAAGGTATTGACTCCGATGATCGGCAGTGAACCGTCATGCTTCTTGTGCTCGTAGAGCATCGACTCGTCCTGGATACGACCGCGCTGGTAGCCGGTCTCCATCGCGCCAAGCACGCCACCGCGATCGGCGATGCGATCGAACTCGAGCAGCACGGCTTCCTCGACGAGATCGGTCAGCTCATCGACGATGTACGAGCCCTGGAGCGGGTTCTCGTTCTTGGTCAAGCCCCACTCCTGGTCGATGATCATCTGAATCGCGAGGGCGCGGCGCACCGACTGCGCACTCGGGGTCGTGATGGCCTCGTCGTAGGCATTGGTGTGCAGTGAGTTGCAATTGTCGTTGATCGCGCACAGCGCCTGCAGCGTGGTGCGGATGTCGTTGAAGTCCATCTCCTGGGCGTGAAGGGAACGGCCCGACGTCTGGATGTGGTACTTCAGCTTCTGGCTGCGGTCATCGGCACCGTAGCGATCACGCAGGGCGATGGCCCAGATGCGACGGGCAACCCGGCCGAGCACGGTGTACTCGGCATCGATGCCGTTGCTGAAGAAGAAGGAGAAGTTCGGCGCGAAGTCGTCGATCTTCATGCCGCGTGCGAGGTAGGCCTCGACGTAGGTGAAGCCATTGGCCAGCGTGAACGCGAGCTGCGAGATGGGGTTAGCGCCGGCCTCGGCGATGTGGTAGCCCGAGATCGACACCGAGTAGAAGTTGCGCACCTTGTGGTCGATGAACCAACTCTGCACGTCACCCATGCAGCGCAGGGCGAATTCGGTGGAGAAGATGCAGGTGTTCTGGCCCTGGTCCTCCTTGAGGATGTCGGCCTGCACGGTGCCGCGAACATTGGCGAGCACCCAGGCGCGCAGCTGCGCATACTCGTCTGCATTGGGCTCACGGCCGTGCTGGTCGCGGAATCCGTCGACGCGCTGGTCGATTGCGGTGTTCAGGAACATCGCGAGGATCGCCGGGGCGGGGCCGTTGATGGTCATCGACACCGAGGTGGTCGGATCGCACAGGTCGAAGCCGGAATAGAGGGCCTTCATGTCATCGAGGGTCGCGATCGAGACACCGGAGGTGCCGACCTTGCCGTAGATGTCGGGGCGCTCTTCCGGATCGCGGCCGTAGAGCGTGACCGAGTCGAAGGCTGTCGACAGGCGGGTGGCGGGCTGACCCGAGGCCAGCAGGTGGAAGCGTCGGTTGGTGCGGAAGGGGTCACCCTCGCCAGCGAACATACGCGCAGGTGCCTCACCCTCGCGCTTGAAGGGGAAGACGCCTGCGGTGTACGGGAATGAGCCGGGCAGGTTCTCCTCGCGGAGGAAGGTGACCTGGTCGCCAGCGTCATTCGTGCGGGGCAGGGCCACGCGAGGGATGCGATTGCCCGACAGGGTCTGGCGCCAGAGGGCGTTGCGCATCTCCTTGTCACGGATCTTCACCACGAGCTCTTCCTCGCGGTACGCCTCGCGCATTGCCGGCCACTCGTCGAGCATCGCCTTGACGGTCGGCAGGAGCTCGGCCTGCTGCTTGGCGATCAGGGCGTCGATCTCGCCGGTGCCCGAGCCGCTCTCTGCGAGCAGTGCGCGCGCGGTCTCCAGATGCTGCACGGTACTGGCGACCTGCGCCTGTGATGCCGTCGTGGAGTGGTAGCTGCGAATGGTCTCCGCGATATCGGAGAGGTAGCGCGTGCGTGCCGGCGGTACGACGGTGGTGAGGCCGGTCGGCTGCTTGCCCTCGACGAACGGGAGCTGACCCTCGTTGACCTTGAGTCCGCGCTCGACGAGTGCGCCCTTGAGGTACTGGTAAAGCGCGGTGACACCGTCGTCATTGAAGCGAGCTGCGGAAGTGCCGAAGACCGGCATGTCCTCCCATGAGGAGCCGAAGGCCTCGCGATTGCGCACCATCTGGCGGCCGACATCGCGAAGGGCATCCTCGGCGCCGCGGCGTTCGAACTTGTTGATGGCCACGGCATCGGCGAAGTCGAGCATGTCGATCTTCTCGAGCTGCGAGGCAGCGCCGAACTCCGGAGTCATGACGTAGAGCGAGGTGTCGACGAAGGGCACGATGCCGGCATCGCCCTGGCCGATGCCGGGGGTCTCGACGATGACGAGGTCATGGGTCGCGCGCGCGGCATTGATGACATCGGCGAGGTTCTCGGGGATCTCCGAACCGGCCTTGCGAGTGGCCAGGGAGCGGAAGTAGACCGAGCCGAGGTCAACGGAGTTCATGCGGATGCGGTCACCGAGCAACGCACCGCCGCCCTTGCGACGAGTCGGATCCACGGCAATGACCGCGATGCGTAGCTTGCCTTCCTGATCCAGGCGGAAGCGGCGCAGCAGTTCATCGGTCAGAGTCGACTTGCCCGAGCCACCGGTGCCGGTAATGCCAAGGACGGGGGTGTTGCTGCGCACGGCTGCATCGTGAATCGCGGTGCGGAACTCGTCGGTTGCCGCGCCTTCCTCGAGTGCGGTGATCGCACGTGCGAGAGCCGGTTCGCTTCCGGCGAGCACGGCATCGAGGGAGGGCAGGTCGTGTGCGAGATCGACATCGCACTCGTCCATCATCTCGGTGATCATGCCGACGAGGCCGAGACGCTGGCCGTCCTCGGGGGAGAAGATGCGGATACCGCGACTGGCGAGGGTGGAGATTTCTTCGGGAACAATGACGCCGCCGCCACCGCCGTAGATCTTCACGTGCTCGGCACCCTGGGCATTGAGCAGTTCGCGCAGGTAACTGAAGTACTCGACGTGGCCGCCCTGGTACGAGGATATTGCGACGCCCTGGACGTCTTCCTGGATGACCGCGCGCACGACCTGGTCGACACTGCGATCGTGGCCGAGGTGGATGACCTCCGCGCCCTGCGACTGCAGGATGCGGCGCATGATGTTGATCGAGGCGTCATGGCCATCGAAGAGGGATGCCGCCGTTACGAATCTGACGGGGTTCTTCGTGCCTGCTTCGTTGCTCACGCGTGCTCCATCCGTGTACCTGCTGTCCACATAGTGTGGAGAGCAAATAATAGGACGTCAAT
Organism: Candidatus Nanopelagicales bacterium; assembly: GCA_051006695.1. Lineage (GTDB taxonomy): Bacteria > Actinomycetota > Actinomycetes > S36-B12 > S36-B12 > CAIKZY01. The sequence goes on along the minus strand of JBPCSY010000143.1, from coordinate 3,066 downwards.
GCTTTTAAGGCCAGAGGTGTCCGAAAAGGGGCAAAAGGTATTTATCGGATGAGGTGCTCGGCCAACGCCGCGGCATTCGCACGAAAGCGCATCGGTCCGAGGGTTCGGTAACTCGGATCGAGTTCCAGTCGGGCTCTGGCCACTGATTCCAGGAGGGCGATCAGGGCGAAGCCGGCTACTGCGATCTCGACCTTGTCCTTATCAGGGCTCATGACCGTGAAGGCCTTAGTGGCCTTCTTGGTGAGGTCATCGCGGGTGCGCTTGCGCACGGCCTCGCACGTGCTGGTAGCGCCAATGGAGGTCACGAAGTAGACCGTGGCGGCCCGTTCACGCTCATCGACCCAGGTCAGCACGGCATCCATGAAATCCGCCAGTTGCCCGGGCGAGTCCAAGTCAGCCAGGAGATCGCCGATCGTGCTGCCCCAGTCAGCGGCGAATGCCGTCACGATCTCATCGAGGATTTCGTCCTTCGAGGAGAAGTGGTAATAGAAGGCCGCCGGGGTCATGCTCGCCTGGGCGGCGATATCAGAGACGGCGATCTCATCCGGGGGCTGCACGGCGAGGAGCTCGATCGCGGCAGCGAGGATCTCGTGGCGCCTCGAAGGCCGGTTGGCCGGCCGCGCTGTCCGTGAAGTGGGCATGATTCTGGAGTCTTTCACAGGAAAGTGCCCTTTTGGACGGATATTCCCCCGCACCGAGTCGATAATGGCCCGATGGTCGCCACCCCGCTCGAGTCACCCGATGGTGACGTCGAGCGCGCGCGCCCGGCGCACCGCCCGTCGCGGCGAGCCGAGATCGTCAATGGTGCCATCACGGTGTTCTCCCGCCTGACCTATGCCGAGGCCACAGTCGAGGATGTCGCCGCCGAGTGCGGGGTTGCGCCCACTGCCGTCTATTACCACTTCGGCGGCAAGGAAGAGCTCTTCGATCAGGCCTTCCAGTCGTGCCTCGAGGGCTTCAGTGCGGCATTCGAGCACATCCGCAGCAATGCAGATCAGCTCAACGACACAGTGCTGCGAGAGGTCATCTATGCCGGCTGGGCCTGGTGGCGCACGCACCCTGTCGAGTCGCGCTTCCTGATGCTGCATACCGGTGGGGCCACGCCGCAATCACGTCGTACTTACGAAGCGTGGCAGGAGCGCCATGCGCAGCGTGCCTTCGATTACCTGCCCGACAGTGAGCGCCCGCCGCGCAGCTCGCGCAAGGCCCGTGAGCAGTACGCCGCAAAACTGATGGCCTACAACGTCATGACTCAGATGCTCACCACGGCGCAGAGCGCATGGCTTGATGGTTCATTGAGCCGACTGCCGGTGGCGAAGGTGGAGGTTGCCATGGCTGACATCCTCGTGCCGGTCATGATGGGAACTGAACTTCCCGACCGCGCTTGAGTTCCCACTGCGCGATAGAGCGCAGATGTACTTCGTCGGGCCCATCAAAGATGCGCAGTGCGCGATGCCACCCGTACATGCGTGCCAGCGGAATGTCGTCGCTGATGCCGAGGCCGCCGTGGGCCTGGATCGAGCGGTCGATCACGTTGCAGGCCACGCGCGGGGCAATCACCTTGATGGCAGCGATTTCCGTCTTCGCGTACTTCGCGTTGCCCTGATCGATCATCCAGGCGGCCTTGAGGCACAGCAGACGTGCCTGCTCGATCTCGATGCGGTTGTCGGCGAGATCGCGCTGAATAGTGCCCTGCTCGGCAAGGGGCTTGCCGAAGGCAACGCGGCTCTTGACGCGCTCGACCATCATCGCGTGGGCGCGCTCGGCGGCGCCGAGTGCGCGCATGCAGTGATGGATGCGGCCGGGGCCCAGGCGTGCCTGGGCGATCATGAAGCCGTCGCCCTCATTCGCCAACACATTCGTGACCGGCACGCGCACGTCCTTGAACTCGATCCAGGCATGCCCGTGCTGATCCTGGCGGCCCATGACCGGCATCGAACGAGTGATCTCGACACCGGGGGTATCGCGGGGTACGAGCACCATCGACTGCTGGCGGTGCACCTCGGCAGTGGGATCGGTCTTGCCCATCACGATGAGGATCTCGCAGCGGGGGTCGTTGGCGCCGCTGATCCACCACTTGGTTCCGTTGATGACGTACTCGTCGCCATCACGGGTGATCGAGCACTCGACGTTCGTGGCGTCGCTGCTGGCCACGTAGGGCTCGGTCATGGCGAAGGCCGAGCGGATGGTGCCGTCGAAGAGCGGGTCGAGCCAGCGCCTCTTCTGCTCGTCGGTGCCGAAGCGGAAGAGGGTCTCCATGTTGCCGCTGTCAGGTGCCTGGCAGTTGATCGCCTCGGGGAGGAGGTCCATGCTCCAGCCGGAGATCTCGGCGAGCGAGGCGTAATCGACGTTGGTGAGGCCGCTGACCTCGGGGAGGAACAGGTTCCAGAGGCCGCGCTTGCGTGCCTCGACCTTGAGCTCCTCGACGATCGGGGGCAGCGTGTGCAGTCGGGGATCACCCGGGCCGACCTCGGCGCGCAGCTCGTAGTACTCGGCCTCGGCAGGCAGCACGCGGGTGTTCAGGAAGTCCCACATGCTCTCGGAGAGTTCCTTGGCCTTGGGGCTGAGCTCGAAATCCATGATGCTCCGTATCGCACTAGAGACGAGATGTGGTTTCTTGAGTCTGACTCTACTAAGAGAGAGTATCCTCCGCACGAACACCATGTCAGGACTTGTGCCTGGCCGAGATGCCTGCCCGAAGGATGCACATGCCCGCGCTGCCCCTTGGTCCCATCGCCGATCGTGCGCGCACGACTCCCGATGAGCTCGCCCGCGTCGACTCGGCCTCGAGCCGCACCTGGGCACAGGTCGCCACGGAGCTCGCCATCGCCGCATCAGCCATGCTCGAGACAGCGCCCGAGGCGCAGCAGCGCTGGGGCGTGCTCGGCGACATCACCCTGCACACGATTCTCGGGCACTCCGCAGGCCTGATGGCCGGCGTCGGCACGGTTGCGGTTTCTCGCCAACTCACTCTGCGCGAGCTCGCCGACCAGATCGACGATGCACACATGACCGGCCTCATCACCGGCCCCGGTGGCGCGGCTGCGTCGATGGAAGCACTCGAGC
>JBPCSY010000142.1:0-6169 GCA_051006695.1 Candidatus Nanopelagicales bacterium | reverse complement strand
CAGGATGACTGAGAGGCCGACCTCCGACGCTCGAAGGGCGCAGGCGTACCCGCCACTGCCGCCGCCGAGGATGACCAGGTCTGCATGTGCCACGGAGGCTCCTACTGTCTGTACGAGGTGCGCGAACGCCCGGATCGACGTGATCCGGTGTCCCTATTCTGTCGCAAGCTCCTGGGCGACCTGAACGAAGGTGCGCACGGCGGCTCCGGTGCCTCCCTTGGGGGTGTACCCGTAGGCGGCCTTCTCATTGAACGAGGGCCGGGCGATGTCGATGTGCACCCACGGCTGGCCCTTGGGGATGAACTCCTGGAGGAAGACGCCGGCGCCCATCATCCCGCCGAAGCGGTCGCCGATATTGGCGAGATCGGCCGTGGCCGAGTCGAAAGCAGGGCGGAAGTCCTCCGAGAGGGGCATCGGCCAGACCTCTTCACCTGCGGCGTCGGCTGCGGCACAGACCTGAGCGCGCGCCTCGTCGTCGTTGGACATGACCCCGGAAATCCGTGTCCCGAGGGCTATGCCCTGGGCGCCGGTCAAGGTCGCGGCGTCGATGAGCAGGGTGGGCTTCTCGAGCACGGCCATGCCCAGGGCATCGGCCAGGATCAGGCGGCCCTCGGCATCAGTGTTCAGCACCTCGACGGTGGTGCCATCGAACATGGTGATGACATCCCCGGGGCGCATGGCATCGCCGCTGGGCATGTTCTCAGCCGTGGGCACCCAGCCGGTGACCTTGACCTTCAGGCCAAGTTCGGCGATGGCCTTCACGGCGGCGATGACCGCGGCTGCGCCGCCCATGTCGCCCTTCATCTCGTCCATCTGGGCGGCGGGCTTGATGGAGATGCCACCGGTGTCGAAGGTGATGCCCTTGCCGACGAGGGAGAGATGCTTGGTCGCGCCAGCAGGTGCGTACTCGAGCTTCACCAGTCGAGGGGGATTGGTCGAGCCCTGGCCGACTCCGAGGATGCCACCGCAGCCATCGCGCTTGAGTGCGGCGACGTCCCACGTGGTGACCTTGACCGGTAGGCCGACGACGGCGTCCTTTGCTGCCTTGGCAAGTGCGACCGGCGGAAGGGCATTCGGGGGAGTGTTCACCAGATCGCGCGCGAGGAAGACGCTCGAGGAGATCACGTTGATCTCAGCAATGAGTTCCTTCTGCTCCGGTGTCACGGCACCGGGCACGAGGAGCACGATGGTGGGCACAGGCGCTGCGCCCTTGGACTTGCTCTTGTGCTCGGTGAATGAGTACGCGGCGAGCTGAGCGCCGAGGGCAAGGGGGCGTAAGTGCGGAATGTCAGGGGTCGCGATGATCGCGATCTTCTTCAGTCCCGCCACGCTGCGGACAGCATTGCCCATGCTGCGACGGAAGGACTCGAATCCCTTCATGGTGCGGAACTCACCCAGGCCCACGCCGATCACGGTCTTGGCCTTGATGCCGGTCTGCGCGGGAATTCGCGTCACCTCGCCGGCCTTGCCCGTGGCGCCCGCGGAGGCCAGCGCCTCGGCAATCTTGCGCGACTGCGCCGCGGTCAGCCCATGGGCGTAGACATCGATGGACTTCCCCTTGGCGGGCGAGATTCCGACGAGCAGGGCATCGCAGACGGTGGCGGCAGGGGAGGTGGCGGCAAGTGTCAGGGTCATGGATTGAGCCTATTGCTACCGTTCGCAGGTGACCGAGATTGCGCTGAAGAAGACGCCCTTGTACGACCGCCACGTCGCTCTCGGCGCCAAGACCGCCGACTTCGGCGGCTGGGACATGCCCATCGAGTACTCCGGTGTGGTCGCGGAGCACTCGGCAGTGCGTACGGCGGTTGGCGTTTTTGATGTCTCACACATGGGCAAGGTGGCCGTGCACGGTGAAGGCGCTGTCGATTTCCTTAACTCGGTTCTCGCCAATGACCTCGATCGCATCCCTGCCGGCAAGGCGCAGTACTCGATGCTCTGCAACGAGTCAGGCGGCGTGATCGATGACCTCATCGTGTACCGCTGGTCGGATGATGGTGTCTTCATCATCCCCAATGCCTCGAATGCGTCGACCGTCATTGGTGTCTTGCGTGCTGCTGCACCTGCAACGATCACGATCGATGATCAGCACCTGACTCACGGCATCATTGCCGTGCAGGGTCCGAAAAGCGATGACGTCATGCGCGCACTCGGCCTTCCCTTCGACCACGAGTACATGTCGATGGAGATGGCTCGCTGGGAGGATGCACCCGTCGTGGTGTGCCGCACCGGCTACACCGGTGAGCATGGCTTCGAACTCGTCGCGCCGAATGAGGTACTTGTCGATCTCTGGGATGCCGCCGTTTCGGCAGCCGAGAGTGCAGGTGGTCTCCCCGCCGGTCTCGGCGCGCGCGACCCCCTGCGCACCGAGATGGGCTACCCCCTGCATGGCCAGGACATCAGCCCGAGCATCTCGCCGGTCATCGCGGGCCTCGGCTGGGCGATCGGCTGGGACAAGCCGGCCTTTGCCGGGCGCGATGCACTGCTCGCCGAGAAGACGGCCGGCCCGGCTCGTCGTCTGCGCGGCATCCTCGCCAACGATCGCGGTATTCCGCGCGCTCACATGAGCGTGCACGCGGAGTCACTCGACGGTGCCGTTATCGGCGAGGTTCTCAGCGGCACCTTCTCGCCAACGCTGAAGCAGGGCGTGGGTCTTGCACTTCTCGACGCGTCGATCGAGATTGGTGACACCGTCATCGTCGACGTGCGCGGCCGTGCGTCGTCATTCACGGTGGCGAAGCCGCCGTTTGTTCAGCCTTCCACCCGGTGAGCCCGATCCCTACCTCGGAAGGATCAGCGCACTCGCATCGAGACTGCTGACACTGCGTCGATCGAGCAGTGCCATCGTTCCCGTGATGCCCCTGCGGAAGAGCGCGAGCAGCTCGTCGACACCCTGCTCGCCACCTGCCGCGAGTGCCCAGATGTAAGGGCGCCCGATCAGCACGGCGCGGGCTCCGAGCGACACCGCCTTCACGACATCGCCGCCGCGACGCACTCCGCCGTCCATCAGTACCTCGATGCGATCGCCGACTGCTGCGACGACCTCCGGCAGTGCTCGAATCGTTGCCGGTGCACCGTCGAGGCCATTGCCCCCGTGATTGGACACCGAGACGGCATCGACCCCGAGATCCACGGCCCGGCGTGCATCCTCACCGGTGACGATCCCCTTGACGACAAGTGGACCGTCCCATAGCCCACGAATGAAGGCGATGTCATCCCACGTCGGCGGATGCTCGCGCAGGGCGGCGCTGCCCTCGGCAATGGTCATGGATCTACCGTTGACACCTGGCACGTTCGGTGCGGTGAGCTCGAGTCCGCCGCGCAGGAAGCTCAGTGCCCAGCGCGGATGCGTGAGCATCTCGGGGGAGTGCCGTACGGCGCTGGCGAGATCGACGCGACCCGGCGGCATCGCTGCCTTGCGCAGATCGCTGCCACCCGTGCCGGCCGCGAGATCGACCGTGACAACGAGCACGCGCACGCCTGCCTTGCGTGCCCGTTCGATGGCGGTAGCGGTGCCCTCGCGGCCGCCGATCATGTAGAGCTGGAACCAGGTATCGGGGTTGACCGCGGTGATCTCCTCGATCGCAGTGCTCGCGAGGATGCTCACGCCGGTCGGAATGCCGGCGCGAGCGGCTGCGCGCGCGACCGCAAGCTCACCGGCCGGATTCGCGATGCGAATGAAGCCCGCGGGAGTAGTGATGAGTGGCATGGCGATCTCACGTCCGAGCACCGTGGTGCGCGTGTCCGGTGCCGACTGATCGCTCGAGACCCGCGGACGGAATCCGATCTCCTCGAAAGCCTCGACATTCGCACGCACCGTGATGCGCGCCTCGTTGCCGCCCTCAATGAACGAGTACACGGAGCCGGGCAGTCGACGCTTGGCCATGCGTCGCGCATGCGCCACTGACTCGAGTGATCCACTCATGTGCAGCCCTTCCCTAGGCCTGGCATCGTACGCAGCGACTACGACAGCAGTGCAATGGCCAGCAACGTCGTCGCCACGCATGTCTCGATGGTGGCGCCCAGCACATCGCCGGTAATGCCGCCGAGGCGACGGCGCGCGATTTCGAGGATGACGACACCGGACAGGAGGCCGATCACTGCGGCAACGGCAGCCATCGCACCGAGCAGCCACCAGGCGAAGCCGAGTCCGGCGATCGTCCATACAAGCGCCACGACCGAGGGCACGGAAGCGGCGACCACCGCTCCCAATCCGTCGGGCCGAGCGGCCGGCCACAGGCGCGTGCATGCCCAGGTGAGTGCGATACGACTCGTCACGATGGCGATGACGAAGGTGAGATAGGCGTCGCGCGGCGCAGTGAAGGACGCCACGGCAGCAACGTCCACGAGAAGCGCGAACATCAGCACGATGACGCCGAACGGGCCGATGTCGGACCTACGTGCGATCGCGAGCGCGGCTTCAGCCGGCTTTCCACTGCCAAGTGCATCAGCCGTGTCCGCGAGCCCATCGAGGTGAAGCGCGCGCGTGGCCCACGCCAGCAGTGCGAATGCGCACACGCTCAATACGAGGGCAAGCAGCGGTCGATCACGGGTGATCAGCAGGGGGAGTCCGCAGACGATCGCGAGCACGAGTCCGACGAGCGGTGCCAGACTCATCGCGATGCCTGCCGTGCTGCGATTGACCTGACGCGGAGCCGGTACGGGCAGACGGGTTAGCGTGCCGATCGCCAGGCGCAGACCGTCAGGCATCGCGGTCGCTCACTCCTGCCTCGCCGAAGGTGGCCATCTCCCGAAGGGTGGCCGCGGATGACTGCACGATCATGAGTGCCAGGAGTGCACCGGTGCCCTCTCCCAGGCGCATGCCATAGTCGATGATCGGATCGAGATCCAGACGGTTGAGTGCGAGGGCATGTGCGGGTTCCGTCGAGCGGTGCCCGGCAAGCCACCATTGCTTGGCTCGGTAGCTGATGCGATCTGCGACCAGCGCGCATGCGGCGCTGATCGTTCCGTCGAGTATCACGGGCACGCCTCGCGCAGCGGCCTGGAGCAGGAAGCCGGTGGCGGCAGCGAAGTCGGGTGAGCCGACTACCGTCAGGAGTGCGAGCGGATCCCCCTTGTGCGGGGCACCCCGACGCATCGCATCGCGAACTGCGGCGCACTTGCGCATCCAGGTGGAGTCATCGATGCCTGTTCCCTTGCCGGTGACCGTGGCGGCGTCAGCATTGGCGAGCAGGCCGATGATCGCCGCAGCAGGCGTCGTGTTGCCGATGCCCATGTCGCCGGGAATCAGGAGGTCAGCGCCGGCGTCGATTTCCTCGTCGGCGATGCGACGACCGAGTGCGAATGCGGCCGCAGTCTCCGCCTCCGTCATCGCATCCTCGCGATCGATGGATCCGCTTCCGCGACGGATTCGATTCGCCACGACATCAGGAGCGAGTGCCTGTGCGTAGATCGGATCGGCATCCACGCTCACGTCCACGACGCGCACGCTCGCGCCCGCCTGGCGTGCGAGCACGTTGACGGCGGCGCCGCCGGCGACGAAGTTGAGCACCATTTGTGCAGTGACCTCGGGCGGATACGCCGAGGTCTGTGACGTGCGGGCAACGCCGTGATCACCCGCGAAGATCACCACGCGAGGACGGATGAAGGCGCGCGGCGGGCACGTTCCTTGCGCGGCGCACACCCAGATCGACAGAGCCTCCAGGCACCCGAGGGCACCGGTGGGCTTGGTCAGGATTCCTTGGCGGGTGCGCGCCGCATCCGCAGCGGCTCCGCTCGGCACGGAGATCTGCTCGATGAGTGTCGTGAGGTCGGTCAAGGTGTGCTCCTGGGCAGATCGAGGGCGCGCCCCGCAATGACAAGCGTGACGGGTTCGCAGACGGACGAGAGTCGGGCATTGGCGATCCCGAGGAGATCGCGAAAGAGTCGACCGCCGGGATCCGCGGGAACGAGGTCCATCCCCACCTCGTTCGAGACCAGGATGACCGACGCGCGACTCGTGCTGACGCCGTGCGCGAGCATGTCGATCGCTGCAAGCACCTGTGCTCGCATGTCGGTATCGGTCTCGCGACCCCACGCGTTGAGTGCATCGAGCGTGGCGGTGAGCCACAGGCCTATGCAGTCGATGAGAACTGCCGAGCCCGGCTCGGCGTCACCCAGAGCACGGATGAGGTCGGTCGTCTCGATGGTCGACCAGTGCTTCGGGCGTCGC
>JBPCSY010000141.1:0-2946 GCA_051006695.1 Candidatus Nanopelagicales bacterium | reverse complement strand
GACTATGTCAGAGAAGCGACGTAGCAGGTACGCACGGTCACCGGGCGTCACCTCGCGCCAGGTCTTCAGCGCCTCATGCGAGCGCGCAATGGCCTCATCCGTCTGCTCGAGCGAGGTCGAGGGAACAGTGGTGACGACCTCTTCGGTAGCCGGGTTGATGACGCTGAACATGATGCTCCTATGTCGGGGAACGAAGGGGTGAGATTACAGGCGCTCGAAGCTGCGGTAGCGCTCCCAGTCAGTGACGGCACTGCCGTAGGCGGCTATCTCGACGCGCGCCATATTGGCGTAGTGCGCCTGCACGTCGGCGCCGAAGGTCTCGCGAATCCAGGACGAGCCCTCCCAAAGCGCGAGTGCCTCGTTCATCGAGGTGGGTACGCGCTCGGAATCGCTGCCGTAAGCGTTGCCGGTGAAGATCGGCTCGAGTGCTGTCTTGTTCTCGATGCCGTCGAGGCCGGCAGCGATCATGCCGGCAACAGCGAGATACGGGTTCACGTCTCCGCCGGGAACGCGGTTCTCCAGGCGCAGTGACTGGCCGTGGCCCACCAGGCGGAAGGCGCACGTGCGGTTATCGCGACCCCATCGAATCGCAGTCGGGGCGAATGAGCCCTCGACGAAGCGCTTGTAGCTATTGATCTGCGGGGCGAACAGGAGGGTGAGCTCACGCATGTGAGCGAGCTGCCCGGCGATGAATGCCTTGCCGAGTTCCGATAGGCCCTCCTCGCCCTTGTCGTCAGCCATCACCATCGAGCCGTCGGTGCCGCGGAAGGAGAGGTGAATATGGCAGGAATTTCCCTCGCGCTCGTTGTACTAGGCCATGAAAGTCAGTGCCATGTCCTCCTGCGAGGCAATCTCCTTGGCGCCGGTCTTGTAGACCACGTGGTTGTCGCAGGTGTTCAGGGCATCGCGGTACTTGAACGCGATCTCGTGCTGGCCGAGATTGCACTCACCCTTGGCACTCTCGACAGTCATGCCGGCCGAGTACATCTCATTGCGGATGCGACGCAGCATCGGTTCGACTCGTGCGCCGCCAAGCATCGAGTAGTCGACGTTGTAGAGATTCGCAGGAGTGAGGTTGCGATAGCCGTTGATCCAGGCTTCCTCGTAGGTGTCGAGGAAGACGATGAACTCGAGTTCGGTTCCGACGAATGCACCCATGCCGGCAGCCTCGAGTCGATCGATCTGCTTCTTGAGAATCTGACGCGGTGAGGCGACCACCGGGCTTCCGTTCTCCCACAGCACATCGCACAGCACACCGACAGCGCCGGGCTGCCACGGGATGCGATGAAGTGAGTTGAGATCCGGGCGCATCATCATGTCGCCGTAACCGGTATCCCAGGAGCTCATGGCGTAGCCATCGACGGTGTTCATGTCGACGTCGACGGCGAGTAGGTAGTTGCAGCCCTCGGTGCCGTGACCGAGGACCTCGTCCACGAAGAACTGCGCGTGGATGCGCTTGCCGGCCAGGCGGCCCTGCATGTCGGTGATCGACACCGCGACTGTGTCAATTTGACCGAGCTCGACCTCTCGTTTGAGGGTCTCGACGTCGAGGGGAACGTGCCGGCTCATCCATGCCTCCGTTGCTGGTGCGTGCGAGTACCTCGAATCGGACAATCTGTCCGAACGGGTGCGAGGTCAACTCTGCCGCACGTCCCCCTGGTGAGGCAGCCCGATGCGGATATCCGCAGCTCCCTGAAGCACCCGGATGGACGAGGTCACTGGCCTGCTCATTGGCGAGCGTGGCCTACCCCGCTCGCCTATCGTCTGCCCGTGGCCAGTGCAGCGGAAATCGACCCCTTTGCGGGGCTGCCAGATGCCGAGCGACTTCGTCGGGTGCCCGCCCTTGTCGGGGCGCTCACTGCCGAGCCACTGTCGGGCGGAATCACCAATCGCAATTACAAGGTGACCTTGGCCTCGGGGCCTGTGGTCGTGCGTGCCTATGAGCACGAGTCGTCGGCCCTGGCCATCAACCGTGAGAACGAGTACCGCAACTCCGTGGCGGCGGCTGAATCCGGAGCGGGCGCGCCGGTGATCGAGTACCTGCCCGACGAGAACATGCTCATCGTTGGGTGGATCGAGGGGCGAACGTTCAGCGAGGCTGACGTGCGGGAGCCGGAGAACCTTCCTCGCATTGCCGAGGCCTGTCGGATGCTTCATGCGGGCCCTCGATTCGTCAATGACTTCAACATGTTCGAGATTCAGGCTCGCTACCTGGCGCTGGTACGAGAGCGCGGATTCCGGCTACCACCTAGGTACGAGGAGTTCCTGCCGCAAGTCGAGCGAATGCGCGAGGCGATGACAGCCAGGCCGGAGCCCACCGTGCCCTGCAATAACGACCTGCTCGCCGGCAATTTCATCGACGAGGGTTCGAGAATCCGCTTGATCGACTACGAGTACTCCGGCAATAACGAGGCGAGTTTCGAACTCGGGAATATTTGGAGTGAGTCAACGCTGCCCGATGACCTGCTCGAGGTACTCGTGCATTCCTACTGGGGAGACCTGGGGGCGGAATCGCTCGAGGCCAAGGTCGCGCGGGCCAGGCTCTGGGGCCTGATGAGCAAGTACGGATGGACCCTGTGGGCCTCAATCTCCGCATCCATCAGCCCGATCGACTTCGATTACTGGGGCTGGGGGATGGAGAAGTACGAGCGCGCGGTGGCCGAATTCGATGGACCGGAACTGGCTCGACTGCTCGAAGTACTCACCAAATAGGGGCGAATTGCCCGTTTTATAGGCAAAATCATTGTAACTCCCGTCACATTTGTCCCGCGTGTCGCACTTTCACGAACTCACAACGAGAGCAGACTGCGGCCATTAGTGTCCGATGCCTCGCATAGTCCGAGGGGGAATCGGACTCAACCGCGCTACTGAGGAGGGCACGGTGGCTGATCTATCCACCATGAGTGACGACGAACGTCGTCTTGCAGAACTGGGTTACAAGCAGGA
>JBPCSY010000140.1:0-3154 GCA_051006695.1 Candidatus Nanopelagicales bacterium | reverse complement strand
AGCGAATCATGAAAGCGCACAACTGAGCATTCGCGGCCGACGCGGCGAAGATCATGTCGCCCTCGTTCTCGCGATCCTCGTCATCGACGACCACCACGGCCTGGCCGGCCTTGATCGCGGCAATGGCATCCTCAACCGAGTCCAGGCGGATGCCATTGGTCGACCGCGGCGCAGGAGTCGGGTGCTTGACCTCGGCAGGCTTGGGCTCGACGACTGGCGTGCTCTCATACATCTCGTCAGCGGGAATCACGCGTACTCCATTGCATCAGGCGCTCGACGTATTTCGCGATCGCGTCTACCTCGAGGTTAACGAGATCACCCACCGCACGCGAACCGAGAGTGGTGGCGGTGAGGGTCTCGGGGATAAGCGAGACCGTGAAGAAGTCATCTCCGGCCTGGACCACGGTCAAGGACACCCCATCGACGGTAATCGACCCTTTCTCGACCACATAGCGGGCAAGCGCAAGCGGAAGCGAGAATCGCACGAGGGTCCAGTTCTCGGAGGGACTGATCTCCAGAACCTCTGCTGTGCCGTCAACATGCCCCTGGACGAGGTGCCCGCCGATGCGAGCGTCGAGACGCGCCGCGCGCTCCAGATTCACGTCGTCACCCGCAGCCAGCGTTCCGAGCGAGCTTCGCACGAGGGTCTCGCGCATGACGTCGGCGGTGAACGCACCCGACTCGTTGGCCACCACGGTGAGGCACACGCCATTGACGGCAATCGAGTCGCCATGACCAGCATCCGATGTCACGAGCGGACCGCGCACGGTCAGGCGAACGGAATCGCTGAGCTCATCGACTGACTCGATGGTGCCGCGCTCCTCGACGAGACCGGTGAACACGTCGCCTCTTCCCCTAGGACCCGCGGACCGCGGGGACTCCGATGATGCGGACATCCTCTCCCACCACGTCAACACCGGTGACATCGAGGCCCACATGCGCGCTCAGGCCACTCAAGGCCATGGGCCCATCGCCGACCAGGAGTGGCGATACGTACCAGTGCACCTCATCGACGACACCCGCCTCGAGATAGGCCGCGGCTACCGTCGGGCCGCCCTCGAGCAGGAGTCTCTGGATCCCCCGGTCAGCCAGCAGGGCCAGAGCTGCATGGGGATCACGCTCGGAGATCCTCATCACTTCCGCACCATCCTCGCCCACTCGAGCGTTCGAGGGGACCGTCGACGTCCCCAGGACCACGCGCAGTGGCATGACGGCGACCTCGTAGCCTCGCACGGTCAGCCGAGGATCATCAGAAGTAATAGTGCCGGTGCCGACGGCGATCGCGTCCACGCCTGCGCGCAGTCGCTGCACCTGAGCCTGGGCCTCGGGCCCGGTGAGGATCAGCCGATCTGCGCCCGCGGAATCGACTCGCCCATCGAGACTGCCGGCGAGCTTCAGGGTCACGTGCGGCCGGTCGTGAAGTTTCATGAACGTCCAGTCGGCATTCACCGCGAGTGCCTGATCGAGCAGAACATCAGTGACTACCTCAACTCCGGCGGTGCGCAGCCGTGCCGCCCCCCCGGCCGCTTGCTCAGTGGGGTCCGGCTGGGCAAGGACAACTCTCGAGATACCCGCCTCGATCAGTGCATCGGCACACGGATCCGTTCGGCCAACATGTGCGCATGGCTCGAGGGTGACCACGGCGGTCGCTCCCCTGGGTGACTCGGTGGCAGCAGCGAGTGCGGCAGCCTCGGCATGAGCGGTGCCCGCACCACGGTGATACCCGCGTCCGATGACCCGGGAGTCACGCACAAGGACGCAGCCGACGCGCGGGTTGACTCCACGGGGTGCATCGTCAGAGACAGCGAGGGCCAGCGCCTCGCTCATGTAGGGCTCCCACGCAGTGCTCACTTCGCTGCTGCCGCCTCCGCGAGAGCCCGGAGCCGGGACACCATCTCTGCGGGATCGTCTGCGCGGTAAACAGCCGAGCCGGCCACGAAGACATTCGCACCTGCCTCAGCTGCAATGCCGATCGTGCGTGCATCAATACCACCGTCGACCTGTACCCAGATATCGAGACCCGAGGAGTCGGCAATGCGTCGAGCTTCGGCAACCTTGCCCATCATGTCGTCCATGAACGACTGGCCACCGAAGCCGGGCTCGACTGTCATGATCAGGATCATGTCGAGCTCGCGCGCGATGTCACGCACGGATTCGATCGAGGTGCCGGGCTTGATCGCAGCGCCCGCACGCGCTCCGGCGGCGCGCAGATCGCGTGCCAGGGTCACCGGATTACGGGCGGCCTCAACGTGGAAGGTGACGCTCTTGGCCCCGGCCTCCGCATAGGCAGGCGCCCAACGATCCGGGTCCTCGATCATCAGGTGGCAGTCGGCCGGAATACTCACCGATGCCAGCAGGCTCTCGACCACGGGCAGACCGAGGGTGAGATTGGGGACGAAGTGATTGTCCATCACGTCGACGTGAACCCAATCGGCTGCTGACTCGATTCGTCTCACCTCAGCGGCGAGATTGGACAAGTCGGAGTTGAGGATGCTCGGCGAGATCTGGATGCCCACGACTACAGGCTACTGCGATGGTCGATTCAGAATCGCTTCGCATCCAGCAGTGCATTCCAGAAGAGTGCCTGGGCTGCGAGGGCGTCCTGTGCCGACTGCGCGGCGGCGAGTTCGGAGCGATCAATGCGAGCACAGACCTCATCGAGCATCTGGATCGTCTTAATGGATCGGCTGATGGCTCCGACGGGATCCTCACGGAACGGGAACTGGTCAAGCAGGACGGGCTTATCCCAGCCGATTGAGCGCAGGGCGAGGATGTATTCCATCGTCTCGAACAGGTGCACGGAGGCAACCGGCAGGTCGTCATCCCATTCGCGCCAGTTGTCATTGAGCTCTGCTGACACGAGCTTGCCATAACGATGGATCATCATGAGCGACTCGGTCGGTGACTCCCCCGCGTCGAGTGAGTGGCCGAAGTCCATGACGATTCCGAGATTGTCGCAACCGGTCTCTTGGATGGCCAGAAGGGTCTTCGGTGCATTCGCGAGTGTCATGCGCACTCGCGGCTCCTTGGGCTTGTACTCGATTGCGAACTGCATCTCGGGGTGGGCGCTGCAAATCTCACGAATGCCGTCGATGGTGTAATCCCACAGCTGCATGTAGTCGGCCTGACCCGGGTAGTCGTAGCCGTCCTGGCC
>JBPCSY010000139.1:0-11969 GCA_051006695.1 Candidatus Nanopelagicales bacterium | reverse complement strand
TCCTGCCAGGTCCAGACATCCTCGCCGACGACGATCTTCAGGTGCTCCCAGTGGCGCTCGGTGCGATCGAGGTAGGCCTCGTCATCGGACTTGTACCAGAGTTCCCAGCACTCGAAGCGAGTCTTGTTGTGGGCGAGCGGAACCGGACGGAAGAGCTGCAGGTGCTCGGGATTGTTGTTGAACACGCCCGACGGGAAGATCGTGTAGTGGCAGATGGCCACCGACTGGTGGTCCGGGTTCTCCTTGAGCTTGGGCAGCGCGCCCTTGAGAGGGACGATCATCATCGCGTGCCGGTCGAAGGTGAAGATGCGCATCTCGCGGCCGTCCTTGACGTCCTGCGGCGGGATGTGGTGAAGCGCGGGTGCGTGGTAGAACTCGTTGAAGGCATCAATGATGACCTTCCAGTTCACGTCGACATCCCAGGTGACAACTTCCTTCAGGAACATGTTCTCCATCTGGTAAGCGCCCAGATCGGTGAGGATGTCCTCGCCCAGCCACTCGAGCAGCGGCGGTGCCACACCCGGGCCATCAAGAACGGCCCAGACCCAGCCACCCCACTCGTCAACCTCGACAGTCGGCGACTTCAAGCCCTCGAGCTTGTTCTGATCGAAGTCCTCCTTGTCGGGAACGCCGATGACATTGCCGTCGAAGTCGTAGACCCAGTCGTGGAAGGGGCAGGTGAAGCGACGTGCGCCGCAGCCCGCGTTGCGGACGATACGAGCGCCGCGGTGCTGGCAGATGTTGTGGAAGCCGGCGACGGTGCCGTCCTTGCGCCGGGTGAAGACCACGGTTTCGCCCTGGCCCTGCCAGACGTAGTGATCACCGGTGTTCGGGATCTGCTCCGAGCGGAACATGATCTGCCAGTTCGGGTTGAGCACGTACTTGCGCTCGAGGTCGAAGCGCTCGGGATCGGTGTACCAGGCGGCCGGCACGACACCGGGCTTGAAAGGCGTGTTGGGGATGTCCGGGCCGAAGCGGAGGGTGTTGTCGCCGCGGGTGGGTACGAAGACCATGATCATGCCTTTCACGGGGGGCCAGAACAGCATGAATCTAGCAGTTGTCTAGACAACTTACAAGGAAAATCAGGGGCCGGAGCGGCTCATCAGGGTCCGGGCGGGCTAGATATCGAGGACGAGACGGCTGCCCTTGCAACGGGAGACACACGGCATCATGTAGATGCCCTCTTCCTTGTCCTCATCGCTGAGCAAGGAGTCGCGGTGGACGATCTCGCCCTCGAGCACCTTGGTCTCGCAGGTGCCGCAGACACCCTCGGCGCAGCTGGTCACGATCTTCTCGTTGTTCTTCAGCAGCACCTCGGCAATGCTCGTGCCGACTGGCACCTGGTACTCGTTGCCTGAGCTGTTGACGACCACGGTGAACTCGTGGTCTCCGCCATCGCCATCGGTATCGATGGCCTTGGCGGCAAATCGCTCGACATGCGGCGCTGGGCGGAAGGCTTCCTTGCACGCATTCTCGAGAGCCGAGAGCAGGGGCTCCGGGCCGCAGCAGTAGATCGCGGTATCTGGGCCGGCCTCCTCGACCAGCTGGGTGAGCGGGAGCAACCCCTTCTCATCCTGCGGCCATGGGATGACGCCATAGTCGGCCATCTTCTCGACGAAAGCCATCGAATCGAGGGAGCGGCCGCCGTAGTAGAAGGTCCAGTCGGCACCGTTGTCGCTGGCGCGGCGCAGCATCGGCATCAGAGGCGTGACACCGATACCTCCTGCGATGAACAGGTACTTCTTCGCCATGATGAACGGGAAGTGGTTGCGCGGACCGCGCACGCGCACGGTGTCGCCAACCTTCAGGTTCTCGTGGACATACTGCGAGCCACCGCGACCGGCCTCTTCCTTCAGCACCGCGATGCGCCAGGTGGGCTCATCGAGACGGCTGCACAGGGAGTACTGGCGGATCATGTCGCCATCGAGCTCGACATCGATGTGCGCGCCGGGCTCCCATTCGGGAAGCGCCGCACCCGTGGGATCAGCGAAGCGCAGGCTGACGACCCCGGGGGCCTCGTCGATGCGCTCGATAACCGTGACCTCGCGGAATTCCTCGAGGACGTCGTCCAGGGTGATAGATGCCATGACTAAAGGGTAGTCGCCCCGTCTGCGGAGACGACCGTGACGGTACCTGCGGAACCGTCGACCGTGACCTCCATGCCATCCACCAGAGAAGTCGTGCCGACGGTGACTGACAGCACGCTCGGAATTCCGAGCTCGCGGCTGACGACGACAGCGTGAGAGTTGAGTGCGCCCACGTCGACGACCACGGCACCGGCGATCAGGAAGAGCGGGGTCCAGGCTGCGTCGGTAAACGGTGCGACGAGAACATCGCCTGGCTCGAGCTTGGCCATGTCGGAGGGGTCATGAAGAACGCACACCCTGCCGGTGTAGCGGCCAGCGCCACCACCGATGCCGGCGAGCACGCCGCCGACCTCGAGCGGGGTCATGCGGGTTGCCGCACGACGTTTCCACTGCGAGAGCGGCAGAGGATCGGAGGCGATGATGAACGGCGGCTCGAGCTCGAAGAGCTGCGCGTACTCGCCCAGGCGGATCGCGATGATGTCCTTGAACAGTGCTGGATCCTTGACGTAATCGTCGAGCTCGTCGTTCATCAGCATCATGACGTCTTCGGGGTTCGCGTACAGTCCTGCTGCCACGCCGCGGGCGCCGAGCTCACGAATGGCCATGCGCACCTCGTTGATGGTGGCGCACGAGGTGGCCTTGGTCATCTCGCGCGAGGGCACGCTGATCTTCGCCGACGCGAAGGCCATCTCGAAGGTGCCGAGTGCCTCGTCGTTGCCGGCGAGCAGGCCGCGCATGGTCTCGGCTGCAGCCTCGCGACGAGCCGCAAGCACCTCGTGGCGTGCTGCAGGCGAATCCGCATCAGAGGCCTTGCGCACACCATTGATCAGGCGAAGGGGCTGCAGAGGGTCGGTTTCCCACGATCGCGAGTAGATATCCCATTCATTCGGGCCTCGGTAGCCGAACTCGAGCAGGTAGTCATGGAAGGACTTCGCGAAGGTGCGCTCCGCATCGGTCGAGGGGTGGGTGACCGCCGCGAGCACCGCTTCCGGGCCTTGATCGAACAGTGCAGTCACCTCTGCCGAGGCATTGGCCTCACGCGAAAGATGCCACAGGCCGGTCGAGGGCGCAGCCGACGGCACTTCGCCGAGACCCGAGATCAGCTCGAGCTGAAGCTCAGGGCGGCCGACAGAAGCGCATAGCCCGGCGAGCATGGACGGGCCAAGCGTGGAGCCCAAGCTGGAGAAGTCGTGCTGGTAGAACGCGTTGTCGAGCTCGGGAATGAATGAGCGTGCGCGCGCGACGAGCTCGCCATCACTGAGCTTGGTGAGATCCGGGCGCTCGGCGCGGAAGCGGCTTGTGCGAGCACGGTCTTCCTCGAACACCGGGAATGACGTGGCACTGAGGATGCCGCCAATGGTGCCCATGGCCTTCTCGGTGAGATCGGGCCGAATGTCGCCGTCCTTGGAGATGTAGGGCGGAGTGTCGGGGTGCGAGCCGAGCAGCTCTGAATCGAACTTCTCAAGGTCAGCGCCCAAGCGCAGCCCGAGCAGGCGCATGTGCGAGAGGTTCAGGTAGAAGTAGCCGCCGAATACACCGACAACCGGCCACTTCGGGCCGGACATCTCATCTTCCGCATAAATGCCGAAGTCGACGAATCCCCGAAACCAGCCGGGCAGCAGGCCTTCCTCGAACACCAATGACCAGCCCAGGGGGCTGGCGGGATCGGCGAGTACCTCACCGGCGTTAGCGCGGGTGTAGTACGGCAGCTTCTCGTCTCGCTGCCAGTCGACGATCCAGGAGTCGATCATGGGGAGTCCTTCGCTTCAGTAGTCGAGTGCTGCGGTCGTGCATGGTCACTTCGTGCGACTGCACCGCTCGCAGGGTACGCGGGCGGTGCAGTCGGTCGAAGATTTTCCGCTTAGAACGGTGCCGAGCCACCGTCGACGTTGTAGGTCGCACCGGTCATGCCGTTGCCGAGCGGGCCGGCGAGCAGCAGGGCCATGCCGGCAACCTGCTCAACGGTCTGGAGCTCCTTCGTCAGGCAGTCGTTGGCGAATTCCTGGAGGAAGGCCTCGTACGTGATGCCGGATGCTGCGGCCACCTGGGCGCCGGCATCCTTCATCAGCTCGGTCTCGACCGGGCCGGGGCAGATCGCGTTGCAGGTCACGCCCGTGGTGCCGTACTCGACGGCGGTGGCCTTGGTGAGGCCGATCATCGCGTGCTTACCGGCGATGTAGTGGCTCACGGCTACCTTCGAGGCGATCTTGCCCTCGATGGAAGCGATGTTCAGGATGCGGCCGTAGCCCGCGGGAACCATGTACTTGAGTGCACGGCGGGTGCCCCAGAATGCGGTGCTCGCGTTCCACTCGAGGCCCTTGAGCCATGCCTCGTCGCTGAGATCGCCGACGAGCGCCCAGCCATCGGAGCCACCGGCGCAGTTGACCAGGATGTCGATCTTGCCGTACTTCTCGACGGCGAAGTCGACGAGTGCATCGACCTGCTCGCGCACGAGCGCGTCGGTCTTCTTGAAGACGGCACGATCGCCGGCCTTCAGGCGCTCGAGGGCGTAATCGCCCTTCTTCTCATCGCGGTTGCCGATCACGACTGAGGCACCCTCGGCAATGAATGCCTGTGCGATGCCGAAGCCGATGCCGGTGCTGCCGGCGGTGATAACCGCTACGCGGCCGTCGAGACTGCCCATGTGAACTCCTGGTGATCAAGGCGGGCCCAATCTGGGCCGCCAACGTGTCGTGCGGTCATCTCACACCAGTTACTGGAGTGAGTCAATGGAAACTGGAAAGTTGGTCGTCCTGCAATTATCCGGACGGTCAGTCCTGGAGCACCACGGGAAGCTTGACCTTCGAGGCATCGCCATAAACGGCCTCAGCACCCTCCTTGGCCAGGCGGTTGATCGTCCGGTGCACGTACTGCACGCCAGGCTCATTGCGGCCGAAGATCTGGGTCTTGTCGGTGGTGACCGCCACGCCCTTCTGCACGCCGTAACCGGTGATGTAGTCCTCGCCGTAGGTGACGTCGTAGAACCAGTCGCGCATGACCTCGAGCTCGTGACGCCCCGCTTCGTCCTCGGGGATCGGCGTACGCACCAGGATGCGCTGCTCAGTGATCGACTCATTGACGTTAGTGGTCGGCAGCGGGAAACCGATGGCCATGCGCTGGCGCCAGCCGCCGGCAATCGAGAAGCCCGGGAACATCCAGTTGATCGAGCCGACGTTGGCCGTGGGATCCCAGGTCTCCTCGGGATCATCGAGGTGATTCTCGATCTCGCGCAGTGCGAAGGCCACGCGCTCATGCGGGCCGAAGCCATCGAAGATCGCGGTGTTCGACAGGTTGGTCTTGAAGACAGTGTTCGCGTGCAGCGAGGCGAAGTGGTAGCCCTCGAGGTAGCCCTCGATCGCGACCTTCCAGTTCGGGCCGGGCATCATGCGCGAACTGAACAAGTGGCACTCGGCAAGCTTCAGGCTCTCCAGAACCGGCGCGAAGTCGCCCAGCCAGGAATCGATGTCAATCTCGAGCCCGGGAGTCAGGCAGACGAAGACCACACCGTGCTTCTCGACCACCGGCAGGGTGATGAGGTTGCGCTCGGACTTTTCAAAGTCACCGAAGGTGCTCTCGCCATAAATGCCCTTGAGCTCGCCGTCCATGCCGTACGACCATGCGTGGTACTGGCAGGTCAATGCACGTGACTCACCATGCCCGGCCTGACAGATCAATGCGCCGCGGTGACGGCACACATTCAGCATCGCGTGCACCTCGCCCTTGGAATCACGCGTGATGACGACGGGAACGCCAACGACCTCGATGGCCTTGTAGGAATTCTTCTTCGGCAGCTCGCACGAGAGCGCGAGAGGAAGTGGGATGCGCTTGAAGATCAGTTCGATCTCGTTCTTGAAGATCTCCTCATCGAGGTAGTTCGCCGCCGGCTCGAGATACGGGGCCTCGGCCTGATCAGTGGTCTTGTTCCTGGTGTGCTCGACCAGGCGGCGCATCATCGAGATGGCCTCATCGCGAGCGGCTCCATTGAGGATGTCGCTGGGCAGATAGGCCGGGATGACGGCTTCGGTCTGGGCGGTCTCGCTCACGTGAACTCCTAGTCAGGCGGTTTCGCTGAGCGTACCAACTTGTCTAGACGACTACTAGGTCCTGGGCTGATTCCCTCGAACCAAGGGCATCAGGCGAGTCCGTTCAGGCCTTGCGGGGCATGCGGTACTCGCGGGTATCGCCCTCAGCACGTGCAGCAGCGAGGCCCTCGTCGCACAACCGGTTGATCGTTCCGTGCAGGTACTGCACGCCGATCTCATTTCTACCGAAGATCTGGGTGTGCCCGCCCGTGGCACGTACGCCTGCCTGTACCCCGTACTGAGTCAGGTAATCCTCGTTGTAAACAACGTCATAGAACCAGTCACGCATGACCTCGAGCTCATGCTGCACTTCGTCATTGATGTCATGGCGCACCACGATGCGGTGCTCGGTGATCGACTCATCGACCTTGTCAGTCGGCAGGCACAGGGCGACTGTCATGCGCTGGCGCCAGCCACCGGCAATCGAGAAGCCGGGGAAGGTCCAGAAGATCGAGCCCACGTGATGAGAGGGATCCCAGTCGGCCTCATCAGCATTGTCGATGACCTCGTCAATGGTGCGCAGGGCGAAGCCGAGGCGCTCATGGGCTCCGAAGCCGTCGAAGACCATGGTGTTGCCGTGGTTCACGGTGAACACCGTGTTCGGGTGCGTGGCCGCGAAGTGGTACGCCTCAAGGTAGCCCTCGATAGTGGCCTTCCAGTTCGGGCCGGGCATCTGGCGCGAGCTGAACACGTGGCACTCATCGAGCTTGAGCGACTCCAGCTGCGCGCCCCACTCTCCCAGCCACGAGTCGATGTCTATGGTGAGGCCGGGAGTCAGGCAGACCCAAATGATTCCGTGACGCTCGACCAGCGGAAGCTGGATGAGTCCTCGTTCCTTACGGTCGACATCACCGAATGTGCTCTCGCCGTAAATGCCCTTGAGCTCGCCATCCATGCCGAAGGACCATGCGTGATACGAGCAGGTCAGAGCGCGCGCCTCGCCGCGGCCTTCGCAAAGGAGCGCCCCACGATGCCGGCAGACATTGAGCATCGCGTGCGCCACGCCCTTCGCATCTCGCGTGATGACGACGGGCACGCCGACAGCGGTGGTCGACTTGTAACTGTTCCTTCCTACCAGCTCGGCCGACAGTGCCAGGGGCAGCGGGATGCGCTTGAAGATGAGGTTCACCTCGGAGGTGAACACCTCGGGGTCGAGGTAGTTGTCGATCGGTTCCTCGAGGGTCGACTCGGCCTTGTCGGTGGTCTTGCCCTTGAGGTTCACGGTCAGGCGGCGCATCATGTCCATCGCCTGCACTCGCGCCTCGCCATCGAGCACGTCACAGCGCAGCCACTTGGGAACCTCGGCCTCGACGATTTCCTCGGCGATAAGTTCGGTCATGGCGGGCCTCCTGGCAATGCGTGACGGGCGAAAGTTGTCTAGATGACTACTCCGCCACTATCGCAGGGGATACCCGGCCTCGGGCCCGCAGAAAGTCGGCAATCCGGGGGGACCTAAGTCCCGAACCAGGCCTCAGCCAATGGGCAGGATGTCCGAACCGCGATCACGCTCATGGGTCAGTTCGTTGATGCAGAGCAGTACGAACCGACCATCGGGCCAGACTTGCACGCGGGAGATCGAGGCGTAGCCAGGGTTGTAGAAGAACTTGTGGGGGCTGTCGAGCACGTAGGCCAGGAAGGAGTTGGTCGCTCCCCCGTGGCTGGCCGCGACGACCTTCTGACCCTGGTGCGCCAGGCCAATCTCGCGCATGACGGTGACCATGTTCTCGCGCAACTCGGCATCGTTGTGAACGGGCATGAAGCCCTCTTCGAACCTGCCCTCAAGAAAGGCCTTGGTGCGTGACTTATCGACCATGCCCTCGGTGCCGGTGTACGCGGTGGCGCCTGACACCCATTCGCGCAGGCGTTCGTCGATGGTGATGTCGAGTCCGCGGTCAGCAGCGAGAGGCTCAACCGTCTGCACCGCACGAATGAGATGACTCGAGTAGATCGCATCGATACTCTCGCCGCGCAGATGCGCGACCAGGCTTTGCGACTGGTCGCGGCCTTCAACGCCGAGACCGGGATTCATGGTGCCGTCAGGCTGCGGCACGCCATGCCGCACGAGAAGAATCTCGCACGGCTCCGCGATACCGAGTTCGTGCTCAGTCGTCATGAGTGCGCGATCAGACCGTGGTACCGAAATTACCGAGTTCATCTGCCGACGGGAACTGCAGGCTCTGCAGCTCGAAGTACTCCATCAGGCCATGATGACCAAGCTCGCGTCCGATGCCGGAGGTCTTGTAACCACCGAACGGTGCTTTCGCGTTGAAGCGACCACCGTTGATGGCCACCTGGCCGGTGCGCAGGCGCTTGGCGATGCGCACCGCCTCCGGGATATCAGCGGCGAACACTGCACCCGACAGGCCAAACTCGCTGTCGTTGGCGATCGCAATGCCCTCCTCGAGGGTGTCGTAGCCGACGATGACGAGCACCGGGCCGAAGATCTCCTCCTGCACGACACGTGCCTTGGGCGACAGACGGCTGAAGACGGTGGGCTTGACGAAGTAGCCGCGATCCAGGCCGTCGACCGCACCGGGGCCGCCCGCGATGAGCGTGCCCTCGGTCATGCCGATGTCGATGTAGTCCTTGACGGTCTTGAACTGCCCGGCCGAGGCAACAGGGCCGAGGGTGACCGATGTATCAAGCGGGTTGCCGATGACGAAAGCATTGACCATCGCCGCCACGCGCTGCTCGACCTCGTCGATGATCGCGTTGGGCACAATGAGGCGAGTGGTGGCCGAGCAAGTCTGGCCGTTGTTGACGAAGGAGCCTCGCACGGCATACTGAATCGCCTCATCGAGGACAGCGCCGGGAGCCAGCAGGAATGCTGACTTGCCACCGAGTTCGAGGGCGACCTTCTTGACGGTGGGAGCAGCGGCCTGCGAGACACGCACGCCGGCACCGGTCGAGCCGGTGATGCTCACCATGTCGATCTCCTTGTGAGACGACAGCAGTTCGCCGACGAGTGCACCTCGGCCCGAGACCAGGTTGAAGACGCCTGACGGAAGGCCCAGCTCGTGCACGAGATCAGCAAGCACGAACGTCGCGAGCGGGGCGACGGAACTCGGCTTCACGATCACGGTGCAGCCGGCGGCCAGCGCCGGGCCGACCTTCGCCGCAAGCTGGTACAGCGGGTAGTTCCACGGAGTGATCGCGCCGACAACGCCAGCAGCGGCACGGATGACCATCGAGTTGCCGATGCGCTCCTCCGCCGGCATCTCGCGCGCGGCCTCGGCCATCGTCTCGAAGACAGACGCTGCGAGACCGACCTGCACGCGTTCGGCAATCGCAATCGGCGAGCCGACCTCCTGGGCCATGATCTTGGCGAGCTGTGCCTCATTGGCACGCAGGCCGTCGGCGAGAGCCTGTACGACATC
This sequence comes from Candidatus Nanopelagicales bacterium, assembly GCA_051006695.1. Lineage (GTDB taxonomy): Bacteria > Actinomycetota > Actinomycetes > S36-B12 > S36-B12 > CAIKZY01. The sequence continues at coordinate 2,423 of JBPCSY010000139.1, read as the reverse complement.
GGCGCGCTCGTTGATCGGAGTTTGTGACCAATCGTCAAAGGCGCGACGAGCGGCGAGGATTGCGCGCTCGGCATCGGCGGCGTCGCCCGCGGGAACAGTGCCGATGATCTCCTCGGTTGCTGCCTCGTCGACCTCGATGACCTCGCCGGTTGCCGGCTTGATCCACTGTCCGTCGATGTACAGGGCGTCGCGGTTGATCATGGTTCCTCCAGTGCCTTCGTCTTCACTTCGAATAGGTCGTGCCGTCGTGCAGGTCTGGTGCAAGTTCTAGTCGAGCAGTCGTTCCCTCAATGCTTCCACCGTGGCGGCGGGCACATCGAGCTGGGCTACATAGCCATCGAGTCCGCCGAACTTGGTGTCGACCTCTGCGAGGAACAGCTCGATGGCACTCCGCGGAACCCGAAGGAGCTCCTCACGCTGGTTCATCATCGGGTGATCCTCGATGTCCTCGCGGCCCTTGAGGTACTCGACCAGGGCGACCACTTCGTCGCCGCTCAGGATGAAGTCATCGGCGATGTCGGACTCGCTCACACCGAGGAGAGACAGGACGATCGCTGCGACCACCCCAGTGCGATCCTTGCCGGCCATGCAGAAGAACACGGCGGGGTACGAGTCGCCGAAGGCAAGAGCATCGAGAATCGCGCGAATCGCGTCGCCCCCGAGCTCGAGCATCTCGTGATAGACCGCAGCTAGGTACTGGTCGGCCGGAAGCTTGCGGGCTTCCTCATCGGACTTCCAGTGGTCCGGGAGGATCGGCGCGTGCAGGTAATCAGCGATGAATGTCGGCAGCGGGAAGGCTTCACGCTCGCGGTCGTAGCGAAGGTCGATGACGCACTTGGCATCGAAATCGCCCCAGGCCTGCTCGTCATCGAGACGGTGAAGGCTCGAGGCGCGAAAGAGCATTCCGGTCTTGACCGAGCGGTCATCTAGGCCGGGAAAGCCGCCGAGATCACGCATGTTAAAGATGCCGCCGAGCTCGACACTGCGATCGATCACGGAAGCTCCACGTAACCGGGGTACTGCTGGTTCTTGTCAGGAAGTTCAGCATCTGCCGGCGGGCGATTCGGCCAGATCTTGCGCTGCTCGTGACCGGCACGCCCGGCAGTGAAATCCTCGACGGTCATGCCGTAGACCGAGAGCACATGGCGCTTGGCGAAGCGCCAGATGCCGCCTTCCTTGCGGTAGTCATCCTGGTAGCGGATGTTCGTCACGATCGTGTGCTGCTCGTTGGCGAGCTCGGCGTAACCGAGCACGGTGCCACGAGCATGGTTGTCGTCGAGGAAGAAGATCGCGCTGCCGTGAGGATCATGCAGGGTCATGCCAAAGGGCTCGTGCTTGACCCGGAAGTTGTCGACAATCGCCTGACGGCCCGTGGTGGTGCTGTTGGGCGAGGCGAACACTCCGTCCTCGGTGAAGAGCAGGCCGACCTCGTCGAAGAGCATGTCGTCGAGGAGCACGGCGTAGCGCACGATCAGGTCGTTGATGGCGAACCGATCCTCGAGACGCTGCACGCGGCTTTCCAGGGAGGTCACGGTGAAACACTACTGGAGTCCATCTAAAGAAACTACCCAAAGGCCGCAACCTGTCTAGACAATCCGTACCCTGTCATCCATGACCGATCTTCCCCTGTACGAGCAGGTGCGCCAGTCCCTGGCCTCGGCGATCGCCAGTGGCGAATATGGCCCCGGCGACAAGCTGCCCAGTGAGACCACGCTCGCCGCGGAGATGGGAGTCAATCGCCTGACGGTGCGCCGCGCAATCGAGGAACTCTCCCGCGCTGGCCTCGTGCAGTCTCGACAGGGCTCAGGGACCTACGTCGCTCGCTCGGTGGTCCGCCTGCCTGTCTCGCAGTCGCTTTCGACTGACTCGCTTGTCTCCGGCATCACCCAGCAGATCAATGAGCAGGGCCATGCCTACGACGACATCCTTCTCAAGGTGGCCAAGGTCAACAGCCCGCAGCAGAATGCCGAGCTGCGACTTCCGGCCGGACCGCTCTGGCGGGTCGACAATGCCATCGTCGTCGACGACGACGTGTGGATGTGGTCAAGTTCCTGGTTCCCGATGGAACTGCTCAAGGACCCCAAGCGAAACTGGTCACCGGTGAGCGGCCTCTACGGCCAGCTCAACGACTGCATCGGCGAACTCGTGCCGATATGGCGCGCTTTCTCCGCTGAGGCAGCGACCGCCGAGGACGCCGAGATCCTCGGCATCAAGCCCGGCACTCCGCTGATCGTGCGTGATGGCCTCACGGCCGATCAAGACGGAAACCCGGTCCTGCGCGTTTGTCGACGTGCGCGAATGGACCGGGTCTCCTACGTGCTGCGGTACTAGCTCGCCCTACTTAGCCAGCCAGCGATCCAAGATCTGGTGGTAGTGACGAATGCGGTTCTCCTGGTACCGGCCCAACTGAACACCCTTGGTCC
>JBPCSY010000138.1:0-3860 GCA_051006695.1 Candidatus Nanopelagicales bacterium | reverse complement strand
CCCTCAAAGCTGCCACGGCACACTCGGCGCCAGTGCCATCCGCCTCGCCGGCAAACATCGAGATGAAATCATGATAACGCTGAGCGGGGATCGGATCCAGCCCGTCGAGGACGTCCTCGAACCCGGCGTGAAGAGCAGTGTTATCCCGAAGTACCGGGCCTGGGGCCGAGCGTTGAAGATCGAGGTACAGCCCGACCGTGCGGCGCGTGTACTCGTCATAATCCGAGGCAAGGAAACCCATTGGGCGTCGGAGCCGCGCGAAGTCGAACACCACGGCGTTGTAATCAGTGATGAGAGCATCTGCTGCACCGAGGAAGGAGGCGAAGTCATCCTCATTCGAGATATCCCGGATCGCGTTGTTCCAGCGGGCAGGCACCTGCAAGGGATCCGAGGGGTGCGAGCGCACGAGCAGATAAGCCCGGTCTCCGAAGGCCCGCCACCAGGCCTCGAGATCGAGCTTCGACTCCCCTGCGCGCCCGAAAGAACGTGTGGGCGCATAGACGACAACCGTGCGATGCGAGGGCAGATCCAGTCGAGCACGCAGGGCGACCTCACGTGATGCGGCAAGAACCGCGTCGCCGAAAGGCGTGCAGTCAGCAATGATCGGGCCATCGAAGCCGATCGCCCTTGCCGTCGTGCCGGCGAAGAATTCAGACGGAGAGATAAGAGCATCCCAGCGCGCGAGATTGGTGCGGGAAGGCCGACGCTTGCGTGCCGGGGTGAGCGGCCAATCCGGTGCATCAGCACCCACTCGCTTGAGCGCCACTCCGTGCCAAGTCTGAAGGTAGGCAGTGCGCGGGTTCATGCGCAACTGCGGATCGATGCCGAAGTCGTCAATCCAGTATCGGGCGCGAGCCAGCCTCCAGGCACCGCTGATCGTGGAAGTACTCAGCCGATTCACGCCGTCAGGCAGTGCCAGGCTGCCGTTGGCATCAATCCAGTACTGGCGAATGCCAGGCTCCGCACGCAGCAGGTACTCGCCGATGGCGCGGGGGTGACCGTCGTAGCGACGCCCGTGGTCACAGGAGAGCACCGCACTTTCCGTCACCGGGAGTCGACTGCCGAGCGCCGCCGCCCAGCGCGGCATGGCACCGTGACGAAGCCGCCGCAGCGCTGACGCCAGCGCCTTCGCCCCGGGAAGCCTCAGCCATGTCTTGCGGATTCCGGCCCCGGCCAGGCTGAGAGGCGAACGACGGATCACCCGCCAGCCCACAGCACCGAAATCACGTGACTCCAGGTGAAGGCCCTCGGTGCGCGCGAATCCGAGATGCAGGGGCAAGGTCGTGCCGGTGCGCACATCACTAGTACGAATGATCGAGGTGTTGGCCAGATCACCGATAATGAGCTCGATGGCGACGGTTCCGCGATCGCCGATGGCGATCCTTCCGACGGGTCGAAGTTCCTCGACAGCCCGCCACTCCCAATGCAAGGGCGTGACGTGCTCGAGCACTGCTGCGGCGCGAGCGATCACGCGACCATCGCGCAGCGCCACAAGACTTATCTGATCGACGTCGGCGATGGAGTCGAGGTAGTCGGCGCTACTTCCGCTGAGCAGGGCCGTGCCCTCGGCTACGTCAGCAAGTTGATGGCAGTAACGGCGCTGAGTAACAGGAACGCGAGCGATGCCCTGCAGGGTGACATCGAGCCACCAGTCGGCAGGATGTCCGCCGATCTCACCCGCGGGGTGATCGCTGGTGCAGACCCACAGTTCGCGACCATCGCGAATCTGCACGGTACCGTCGACACTTGCTGACCACTTGATGAAGCGCATCGCACGTCGGATGCCCTCGATATCGCCGAGCAGCAGGTGATAGACGGCAACTTTGAGGAGTGGTCGAAGCCGATCGGCACCGTTGAGGTCCGTTGAGCCGACGTAGGGCCGTAATTCCTCGACCAACGCGAGTGCAGTGGCATCGTCGACATCGAGGATCACGGCCAGGTACAAATAGAGATCGTGGGAGAGGAACTTGACTGCCTTTGCTTCACGCAGGGACTCAGTCCCGTTCTCGGCCAGGAAGTTATCGATCAGGTGGTTGACGGCGATGCGACTGCTGACATTGCGCACTTCGCGCCGACGCTGGGTGATAGAGAGTTCATCGCTGACGCGATCGACGTTCCAGTAGTACACAGTCTGCGGAATCACCACGATGCGTACTGCCCGCACGAACGCTTCCATCGTGAACAGCTGATCCTCGTAGAGGATCCCCTCGGGGAACCGAATCCCGTGATCGACCAGCATGCTGCGGCGGTAGATCTTGTTCACGCTGACCGTGTCGTAGATGAGCGAGAGGCGCTCCTCAATGGAATCGAGTACGCCCGCCTCGTGGGACTCCTCGCGCCATCGCACGTGCTTGCCGGTACGCGAGTCCACCCGCTCGACGACGCCGCACCCGAGGTCGGCCTCCGCCCTCTCGACAGCGAGGAGAAGGTTCTTCGCCGCATGTCGCTCGTACTCATCATCGGAATCGCAGAACATCACCCAGCGACCGCTTGCCTCGGAGATTCCGCGGTTACGCGGGGCACTGCAACCACCGGAGTTCTGCTCGAGACGCACGTATCGAATGCGGGAATCCGCAGTGGCAGCCTTGGCAACGACGTCGGCAGTGTTATCTGTCGAGGCATCGTCGACGACGATGATCTCGATCGAGGAGAGGGTCTGACGAGTCAGCGATCGCAGGGCTCTGGGCAGGCGCTTGGCGTCATTGAAGGAGATCAGGACGATGCTGACATCAGGAGTCGTGTTCATCGTGAGACCCGTAACTCGAGGGCAGCAGAGATCAATTGTGCCGCCCGAGCATCAAAGCTGTGCTCACGCGCAATCCGTTCCGCATTGGCGATTCGGCGTTCCCGATCAGAGAATCTCGTATCGAGCGGTGCGCAAAGGATCTCGCGCAACTGCTCAGGCGTGGAGTACGTGACGACAGCATCACCGAAGACCTCATGGAGACCGGCGGCCTCGTCGCTGAGCACTCGAGCACCGGATGCCACGGCATCGAAGAGTCGGTTCGAGAGGAAGCCGTCAGCGGCCATCTCGGGCCAGTGATCATTAAGCACGACTCCGGCCGAGGCGTAGGCCGCGGGCACCTCGTCGTTCGGGAGGAACTCCCCGCGGATGTACTGCGCGTCGATGAACTCGCTCCAGCCCACCCCGTATACGCCCAGTGGAACTCCGGCGGTGATTGCATCGCGCACGATAGCTCGGTATTCACCACGAGTGGAGCCGACGAAGAGGAACTGCTCCCCCGCATCGGGCACACCCGCACTCGGCGAGAAGCGATTCGGATTGGTTGCCTGCAGAAGTGGGGTGACGACGCCCGGACGCCAGGTCGAGCTCGCCGCAAAGACGCGGTCGTACTGGGATATCTCGGGATCATCCACGAGCTCCGGGTGGGAGATCACCCACAGCATCCAGATGTTTCCCGCGCGCCGCGGCGTCACCTGGCGCAGACCACGCAGCACGAGCACGACGTCGTCCGCATCACGTGCCTCGGTACTCGCACCCCCGCGATATACGAGTTTCGCCTTCTGCCCCGCTCGAGTAAGGGCATCGACCAGGTCGCGGCCGAACCACGTGTCACCCCACTGATCACCCGCCTCGCCGTTGGGCGAGGCAACTACGACAGCCCACCGCAGCGGGTGTTCACGCCGGAACCAGGCCATCAGGAGTCACGCCCCGCACCACCGCGCAGGAATCCGGCGCCCCAGGTCAGGTGCATCGTGCCGTAGACGATCGGCAACCACAGTGCGGATCGAGCACGCAGTCGCGGTGCGCTGACGGCACTGACAACACTGGCCAGTAGGTTCGCCAGCGCGTACCCGACCGGCGGGATGAGTCCGAGCAGCCACAGCCATGTCTGGCC
>JBPCSY010000137.1:0-4695 GCA_051006695.1 Candidatus Nanopelagicales bacterium | reverse complement strand
GGCTCCCCGCATGACCAGGCCCACCATGGAAGATGTCGCGGCAGCCGCCGGCGTCTCCCGCTCGCTGGTTTCCTTGGTCTTCCAGGACAGCCCGAAGGTCAGCGAGGCCAGCCGCTCTCGCGTGCTCGCCGAAGCCGAGCGACTCGGGTATCGGCCGAATGTGCTTGCTCGTCAGCTCGCCTCGAACCGCACGCGCACCATCGGCATCCTGCTCGACGATATGCACAACCCCTACTTCGCCGATGTTCTCGACGCCTTCGAGGCCGAGGCTGAGGCCGCGGGCTATCGCGCGCTACTTGCCAACGGTCGCCGCGAGGGCGAACGTGAGAGCGAGGCCCTGCGCACCTTCATTGATCACCGCGTCGATGGCGTGATTCTCGCGTCACCGCGTATCAGCGATTCCGTACTCACGTCGATGTCGAAGATCGCCCCGCTCGTGTGCGTCGAGCGTCGTGTCGATCTTCCCCGCATCGATGTCGTGATGCACGACGAGCAGATCGGCGCTCAGCTCGTCGTCGATCACCTCGTGAGTCTCGGACATCGCGACATCGTGCATATTGACGGAGGCACGGGCGCGGGCGCATCGGCTAGGCGTGACTGGTTCATGCAGTCGATGCGCGATGCAGGCCTGGCAGCGTCGATGCGCGTGATCGGTGGCGAATTCACCGAGCAGGCCGGTCGTGAAGCCGCCGAACAGCTCGTGCGCGGCGCGCTGCCCACGGCTATCTACTGCGCCAATGACGCGGTCGCTGCCGGCGTTGCCGCGGTACTGCAACGCGAGGGAATCTCGATACCGAGCGATGTCTCCCTGGTCGGATACGACGACACCATGCTGGCCAAACTCGACCTACTGTCGCTCACCAGTGTGCGCCAGCCGCTTGCGGAGATGGCCAAGGCGAGTGTCGAGCTGATCAATCGCCGTATCGACAAGCCGCGTCGAGGCGCAGATATCGTCGATATCGCACCGACTTTGGTTACCCGCCGCTCGACTGCGGCACCACGCACCTAGTTACGCGGGTGGCGCGATCTCGCCTGAGCCACGGGTGATCAGCGCCGACGGCACGACGTGCACGCTCACCGGTGCGTGGGGGTGCGCGAGTCGCTCGTTCACCAGCGTGGCCGCAAGGCGACCGATTCCGCGGGGATCCTGCGCCACGACAGTGACCGCCGGGTCGAGAAGATTCGCCATTGCGAAGTCGTCGAAACCTACGAGTGCGATGCGGTGCTGAGCACCTGCTGTTCGCAGGGCTTCGACCGCGCCCATCGTGATGAGGTTCTGTGCCGTGAAGATGGCGGTCGGAGGATTGGCCAAGCCGAGCAGCCCGCTCACTGCATCGGCTGCCTGTGCCGCATTGTGCACATCGCGCATGATGAATTCGGGATGCACCTGCACGCCGGCAGCGGCCATGGCATCGACATAGCCCAGGTAGCGCTCATTCGCCGTGGTGATGCCTGCGTAGTCGCCGATAAACGCGATGCGCCTGTGCCCTTGGTCGATCAGATGACGGGTCGCATCAGCGGAGCCGGCACGGTTGTCAGTGACGACGCAATCGGCGTCGATGCCGAATGCGGGCCGATCGACAAACACCAGGGCAATTCCGTTTCGCACCTCGTTGGCCAGGTAGGCGTGCTCGGCAGCGGTCGGAGCGATGATCAGCGCATCGACGCGGCGCGAGGAGAACGTTGAGACGAGCTCACGCTCGCGCTCCGGGTCTTCGTCCATGCTCGCGGCGAAGACGGCCACTCCGAGCGCGCGCGCTACCTCCTCCACCCCGCGATGAACGGAGGAGGAGAAGGGATTGGCAACATCCTCGAGAAGAAGGCCCCATGTCGCTGTCTTGCGATCAGAGCGGCGCAGGTTGCTCGCCGTGAGATTAGGTCGATAGTCGAGCTGGCTGGCCGCCCGCTCGACCTTGGCGACGAGGTCATCGGAGACTCCCTCCTCGCGATTGACCACTCTCGAGACTGTCTTCAAGGACACCCCGGCCAGAGCTGCGACATCGCGCATCGTCGGCCGGGCGCGCAGGCCCTCCGCTGACCCGGAGGTCGCGGAAGAGGCGGTCGATAACGTTGTCATCTCGATGTGGAGTATTCCAGAGCAAACCTCTTGACAGGGAGGAATCTGGGCCCTAGAAATGGATGACAACGTTGTCACACACCTGACAGCGAAGTGATCCACATGAACTCTCGTGACTGCTGTGAGGCGATAGGCGGCGACCCCGTAACGGTCTCATAACAAGTCCCGTTCCCAGGTGGAATTGGAGCGCTCCATCCCCTATACAGGGGATGTGGCCTTCACGCCACAGTCAACCCACACCCTTCGAAGGGAAATCCATGAAGAACCGCGTGACCCGCGGACGCGCCTTTGCAGCTGTTGCAGCTGTCGGCGTGCTCTCCGTCACTCTGGCCGCATGCAGCTCCGGCTCATCGACCACCGAAGAAGCAGCACCCGCAGCATCTGGAGCAGCCTCGGCACCCGCCGCAGGCGGCGAGATTGCTGTCTCGCTTATCACGAAGAACCAGACCAACCCGTTCTTCGTCGCAATGGCCGAGGGTGCACAGCAGGCTGCTGACGCCAATGGCGTCACCCTGACCCTCGCCTCGGGCAAGGACGACACTGACGTTGCCGGCCAGGTTGCCGCAATCGAGAACGCCGTCGCTCAGGGCCAGAAGGGCATCCTCATCACTCCGGCAGGCCCGGGCGTGAACGATGCCATCACCGCAGCACGTTCAGCTGGCCTCCTGGTCATCGCACTCGACACCCCGACCGATCCGGCCGACATCGTCGACATCACCTTCGCAACCGACAACTTCGTCGCAGGCCAGGCCATCGGCCAGTGGGCTGCCGGCAAGCTCGACGGTGCCAAGGCTGTCATCGCACGCCTGATCATCACCGACGCTGAGGCTCTGACTGTCGACTACAAGCGCGACAACGGCTTCCTCGACGGCATGGGCATCGCCATCAATGACGAGAAGGTCATGGGCGACGAGGAGACCACGGGCAAGTACACCACCGGCAAGGGCGGCGACTACGAAATCGCATGCCTCGTTGCCACCGGTGCAAACGAAGAGGGTGGCCAGAAGGGCATGGAAGACTGCCTCTCGAAGAACCCGAACATCAACCTGGTCTACACGATCAACGAGCCCGCAGCCCTCGGTGCTGAGGTTGCCCTCAAGGCAGCCGGCAAGACCGTTGGCAAGGACGTCCAGATCGTTTCCGTCGACGGCGGCCTGTCCGGCGTCGAGGCTGTCAAGGCCGGCATCATCGGTGCAACCTCGCAGCAGTACCCGCTGAAGATGGCGGAGTACGGTGTTAAGGCGATCTACGACCTCGCAACCACCGGCACCAAGCCGGCCGTGACCGAGGGCAAGGACTTCTTCGACACCGGCGTCGTGCTCTGCACCAACGAGCCGCAGACCACGGTCACCATCGCCGAGCAGAAGGATGCGCAGTACTGCATCGACAACGCTTGGGGATAAATCCTCAGCTGGTCTGGCCTAGTGCCTGACTAAGCAGGTGAGAGGGGCCGTGGGAACAACCCCACGGCCCCTCTTCATCGCAAGACCTAGCTAGGCACCATTGAATTTCGTCAAGACAAATGCGGTTTCGCAGGACACACCCGCCCGAATGGTGTGAACTTCGGGTCAGATCAACCACTAACGAGGAGGTAGGCGGGTGAGTACCCCCACCACGACCGATGCTGAGTCCTTGATCGAGAATCTCGATCGCAAGGGCCCCATGCACCATTTTCATAACGCCGTCCACAAGTACCCCTGGATTAGCCCGGCCATCGTGCTGCTGGTCGCGGTCATCATCTTCGGACTCATCAACGAGCGCTTCTGGGCGATCTCGAATCTCTCGCTGATCACTCAGCAGGTATCGATCGTCGGCGCTCTCGCCGTCGCTCAGACCCTCGTCATCCTCACCGCAGGCATTGACCTCTCCGTCGGCGCCGTCGCCGTTCTGTCCTCCATGGTCATGGCGAAGACAGCTGCCGAGCAGGGCGTGCCCGGTCCGATCGCACTTCTCCTCGGCTTCGCCGTCGGCGCCGCAGCAGGTGCCCTCAACGGCTTCCTGATCACCAAGCTCAAGCTGCCGCCCTTCATCGTCACCCTGGGCACGCTCAGCATCTTCATGGCCGTCACCCTGATCTACGCGACCGGTCGCACGATCAACAAGGACAAGATGGGCGAGGCCGCCGACATCCTCCTCTGGCTGGGCAACCCGCTCCAGGTCGGCTCCTTCAAGATCACCTACGGCGTCGTCATGATGCTGCTCCTCTACATCTTCTTCAGCTGGGTGCTCAAGAACACCGCATGGGGCAAGCACGTCTACGCCGTCGGTGATGACCCGGCAGCCGCATCCCTCGCGGGTATCCGCGTCGGTCGCGTTCTCTTCAGCGTCTACCTCGTCGGTGGCATCGTCCTGGCAATCGCAGGTTGGATCGCCATCGGCCGAGTCGGCTCCGCGAGCCCGACAATCCTTCCTGACGCCAACCTCGAGTCGATTACCGCAGTGGTCATCGGCGGCACCTCGCTCTTCGGTGGCCGTGGCACCATGTTCGGCACCCTGATCGGTGCCATCCTGGTCGGCGTCGTCTCCAACGGCCTGGTGCTCGCCGGTCTCGATCAGGCCTACAAGGTCCTGGCCATCGGCATCCTGGTCATCGTCTCGGTCGCCCTCGACCAGTGGAT
>JBPCSY010000136.1:0-4359 GCA_051006695.1 Candidatus Nanopelagicales bacterium | reverse complement strand
CTCGAAGACGCCAACTAAGCCACGCTATGTCAATCGCACTCGTCACAGGGGGAAACCGCGGGATCGGACTGGCCTGCGCCAAGCGCTTGCGCGAGTCCGGACACACCGTCGTAGTGGGCTGTCGTAGCGGCGTGGCCCCTGACGGCCTGGCGGCCGTGGCCATGGACGTCTCGGATCCAGCGTCGATCAATGCTGCCTTCGACACAATCGAAACCGAGTTCGGGCCGATCACGATTGTCGTGGCCAACGCCGGCATCACTCGCGACAACCTCCTGATGCGTATGACCGACGATGAGATCGATGACGTATTGACCACGAATCTCGCGGGGTCGATTCGCATCGCTCGACGCGCACTGCGCAACATGCTCAAGGCACGAACCGGACGCATCATCCTTGTCTCCTCAGTTGTCGGACTGATGGGCTCGGCAGGTCAGGTCAATTACGCCGCCTCGAAGGCAGGTTTGGTGGGCGCTGCTCGCTCCTTGGCGCGCGAAGTTGGCTCACGCGGCATCACCGTGAACGTCGTCGCACCAGGTTTCGTCGATACCGATATGACCGCTGAGCTAGGGGAGGAGCGCAAGGCCGAGATCCTCGGAGCCGTGCCCCTGGCTCGATATGCTCAACCGGAGGAAATTGCCGGAGTCGTCGATTTCATCGCGTCAGCCGACGCTGGATACATCACGGGAGCCGTGATCCCCGTTGACGGCGGACTCGGACTCGGTCACTGACATACGAAGGGCACGACATGGGAATTCTTGATGGCAAGACCATCCTCGTCACCGGCGTTCTCACCGATCAGTCCATTGCCTTTCACGTAGCGAAGTTCGCACAAGAGCAGGGTGCCAACGTCATCCTCACCTCATTTGGGCGAACGATGTCATTGACCAAGCGCTCCGCTTCGCGGCTACCAGCAGATGCCCCCGTCATCGAGCTCGATGTCACAAATGTCGAGCATCTCGACGCGCTGGCTGATCGCGTGCGCGAGATAGCTCCTGAACTCCATGGAGTCCTCCACTCAATCGGCTTTGCACCCGAGGCGGCACTCGGCGGAAATTTCCTCAACACGGCATGGGAAGACGTTGCCACTGCCGTGCACGTATCTGCGTACTCGCTCAAGGCTCTCGCTGTTGCGGCAAAGCCGGTCATGCCTCCCGGCTCGGCAATCGTCGGCCTCGATTTCGATGCGACCATCGCCTGGCCGAAGTATGACTGGATGGGCGTCGCGAAGGCGGCTTTCGAGAGCACCTCTCGCTACCTGGCGCGCGATCTCGGCCCATCGGGTATTCGTGTCAATCTCATAGCCGCCGGCCCCATACGCACGATGGCCGCCAAGAGCATCCCGGGTTTCGACGATTTCGAGGCCGTGTGGGCCACTCGCGCACCGTTGACATGGGATCTCGACGATCCGCAGCCAGCGGCGCGGGCTTGCGTGGCGCTCCTCTCAGACTGGTTCCCGGCAACCACCGGCGAGATCATTCACGTAGATGGCGGAGTTCACTCACAAGGTGCCTGATCTCATTCTGATGCGGCATTCGAAGTCCGCATACCCGCTCGGCATCAGCGATCACGAACGGCCGCTCAATGAGCGTGGGAGTCGTGATGCGCAAGCGGCACGGCAGTGGTTCGCGCAGCAGGCTTTTCCCGTGGATGAGGCGTGGGTCTCCAGTGCGAAGCGTGCCCAGCAGACCTGGGCGGCGGTCGAGGACGGAGTGCGCATTGCTGCAGGTGCGAGATTCGCTGTCACAACGGTTCCGGGACTATACGAGGCCTCGGTCGGAAGGCTCGTAACACTCGTGACGCAGGCAACGGCCTCGACACTTTTGGTCGTCGCGCACAACCCGGGAATCGAGCAACTCATCGAGAAAGTCACCGGCCGCGATCCCCAGGGATGGCTGGCTCACATTTCACTGAAGTATCCGACCGGGGCCATCTGCGTACTTCGCCTGGCGTCCTGGGACTCCCTGGGTTCAGGCGATGCAGAACTCCTCACCTATGCAGTTCCGAGGGCTAGCTGACGGGCGGGGCGCTGATGACCAGGCCCGCATCAGCATCGGCGTCCTCGACCTCCTCGCGCGTGATGCCCATCAAGTAGAGCACGGAGTCGAGATACGGCACGCTCACCGAGCTGTCGGCGGCATCGCGAGCCGCCGCCTTGCCATTGAAGGCAATGCCCAATCCGGCCGCTTCGAGCATGTCGACATCGTTCGCGCCGTCTCCGATCGCAATGGTGCGGCTCATGGGAATTCCGTACTCGAGAGCGAATTCCTCGAGCGCCGTGCGCTTGCCGGCTCGGTCGATGATGTCGCCGAGAACCTTGCCCGTGAGGCGACCGTCAATGATCTCGAGGGTGTTGGCCCTGACGTGGTCAACGCCGAGTTCTGCCGCGAGAGGGGCGATGACCTCGGTGAAACCACCCGAGACCAGGGCTATGCGATAGCCGAGGTTGCGCAGGGTGCGACACAGAGTCCTCGCACCCGGAGTTAGCGTGATGCGGTCGCGCACGCGATCGATGACATCCGCAGGCAGACCTTCAAGAAGAGCAACGCGTGCGCGGAGCGACGCGCTGAAGTCCAACTCGCCCGCCATCGCTCGCTCGGTGATCTCTGCTACCTGGGCGTGCGTGCCGGCTTCGTCTGCAAGAAGATCAATCACTTCGTCCTGGATCACGGTCGAATCAACATCCATCACGACTAGGTGCTGGCCGCGACGATCGAGCCCGGCGGCTTGAACAGCGATGTCGACGCCGATCTCTACCGCTGCAGCTGCCAGGGCAGTGCGCAATTCAGCGACATCGGCGCCCGAACCCTCGAATGCGACTGCCGTCACCGGATAACTAGCAATACGGCGTATTCGATCGATGTTTCCGCCTCGATCGGCGATCTCGCTGGCGACACGCGCTATGGCGGCGGGGTGAAGAGGAGCACCCATCACCGTGACCTGAATGCGGCCGCGACGCCCTGACTCCGTCTCGCGTTCGCCAGTGTGCACATGCACATCAAGTCCGAGTTCAGTAGCGAATTCGCGTATCTCCCGAGTGATCTGATCGACCTGCTCACTGCGGTGGGGCGCCGCGACGAGGAAGGTGAGCATCAGGTGACCGCGGACCACGATCTGCTCGATGTCCACAATGGCCAGGTCGTGCTGGGCAAGGATGCCGCTGACCCGACGAGTCACGCCGGGGCGATCGGGTCCGGTGAGGATCAGCAGGAGTGTGCCGGCGGCTGCGTCGTTCATCACGCTCAGACTAGTGCTGGGCCCGGTGATCAAGCGGCATAGGCTCCTCCCGTGGCAGAGGTCTTCACCGGTATCGGACTCACGGTGCGCCGTGGCGATTCGCTGCTCCTCGACGACGTGAACTGGAGTGTCTCGGAGGGCGAGCGCTGGGTCGTCATTGGCCCGAACGGTGCCGGCAAGACGACCTTGCTCTCAATCCTCGCGGGACGCATGTTCCCGACCAGTGGCCTGATTGAGGTGCTGGGGGAGGAACTCGGTGCCACCGACATGGCCGAACTGCGCACTCGAATTGGGTGGGCCAGCAGCGGTGAACTCATCGATCTTCCACCAGGCGAATCGGTAGCCAATGCTGTGATGACCGGTGCGCAGGCCGTGGCCGGCCGTTGGATCGAGGAGTACGACCCTGCGGACGAAGCACGTCGAGATCAGTTGCTGCTCGCCTGGGACCTGACTCACCTGGCAAAACGGACCTTCGGGACTCTGTCGGAGGGCGAGCGAAAACGATGTCTGATCGCTCGGTCACTCATGGCTGACCCTGAACTCCTGCTTCTCGATGAGCCTGGCGCTGGACTCGACCTGGCTGGACGAGAGGACCTCGTCGAACGGCTGGAGAACCTGGCTGAGGATCCGATGGCTCCCGGACTCATTCTCATCACCCATCATGTTGAAGAGATACCACCGGGTTTCACCCATGCTCTCGTGATCTCGCACGGCCGGGTTGTCGCTAGCGGTCCGATTGGATCTGTGCTGACAGGACATGTTCTTTCCGCGGCGTTCGCGTTCCCGATCGAGGTGTCGTGCGACAACGGTCGCTACTTCGCGCGTAGATCTCGCGCGTGAACACACTCCAATGGGTCATCATCGCTCTTGCCGGATTCGGCGGAGGTGTCATTAACGCTGCAGTCGGTGCGGGCACACTGCTCGTGTACCCGGTGCTGACCAGCGTTGGCATCCCACCGGTAACGGCGAACGGATCCAATGGTCTTGGGCTCGTGGGAGGTTCGCTCGCCTCGGCGTGGGCTTATCGCTCGTTGTGGCGGGATCGGTTGTCCATCCTCGTGTGGCCGATCCTCGCAGGATCGTTGGGTGCTCTCGTCGGCTCACTTCTCGTGATCGGCCTTGACC
>JBPCSY010000135.1:0-5152 GCA_051006695.1 Candidatus Nanopelagicales bacterium | reverse complement strand
CGATCGGAACGCCCGGCACATACGGACGCCCATCCTTGGAGCCGAAGGTGACCAGCGCGGCACCCTTCTCCAGCGAGGCGAGCGGATCAAGTAATTGATACTGCAGCTCGTTCTGCTTGCCGGTGCCCGACAGGATGCCGATTTCCTGCGAGCCGGCAACTCGCGCGCCCACGGAAACCGAGGGGTCAGAAATGAGGACGACGCTTGAGGTGCGCTTCTCGACATTGCTCACGCGACCGACGAGGCCCTGGTAGTTGAGAACGGTCATGTCGAGCTCGATCCCATCATCGCTTCCGGCATCGATCGTGACTGTCCAGGTGAAGTCCTGAGCCGGCCCCACGGCAATGACCTCAGCGGGCACGACTCGGTAGCGACCCAGCCCCGCGACCTTGAGCATGCCGTCGAGTGCCGATGCTCGGGCACGATCATCGGCGGCGCGCTTGACCTCCGACTGCAGCTCGGCATTGGACTTCTCGAGCTCATCGAGTCGAGCTTTCTGATCGCGAGTGTTCGTCCAGAAGTCGGCGAAACCGGTGATTGGTGAGAAGACGGTGGCCGCCCCGCGCTCGACACCGCCAAGAATTGACGAGACGACATTGCGTGCGGAGTTGAATGGGCCCTGCCCGCCGCGCAGGTCAAGGATGACCAAGGTGAGGGCAACGCCGAGCAGCACTGCAACGACGACGCGCAGGCGACGCGGGAACATGCGTTAGCGTCTCGGCTCGGAGACCAACACCTGCTGCAGGGCCTCGAATTCCTCGACGCACTTGCCCGAACCGAGGGCAACGCAGTCGAGCGGACGATCGGCAATGAGGATTGGCATGCCGGTCTCGTGGCGAAGGCGCTCATCGAGGCCGCGCAAAAGCGCGCCGCCACCGGTGAGGACGATGCCGCGATCCATGATGTCGCCGGAGAGCTCGGGCGGCGTGCGGTCGAGGGTGGCCTTGACCGCGGCCACGATGGCGTTCACGGGCTCATCGATAGCGCGGCGAATCTCCTCTGCAGTGATCACGACGGTGCGGGGCAGGCCAGTGATGAGGTCGCGGCCGCGAATCTCGGCGTTGTTCTCCTCGGGCAGCGGGAAGGCCGACCCAATTGCCATCTTGATCTCTTCGGCAGTGCGCTCGCCCAGCATGAGCGAGTACTCCTTCTTCACGTACTGGATGATCGCGTTGTCGAGCTCATCGCCGCCGACGCGAACCGACAGGCTCGTGACAATGCCTCCGAGGGAGATGACAGCGACCTCAGAGGTACCGCCACCGATGTCGACGACCATGTTGCCCGTGGGTTCGTGCACCGGCAGGTTCGCTCCGATTGCCGCAGCCATCGGCTCCTCGATGATGAACACCTTGCGGGCACCGGCTGCGTAGCCGGCGTCCTTGACTGCACGCTGCTCGACACCGGTGATACCGGAGGGTACGCAGACGATCAGGCGGGGCTTGGCCAGGTGACGACGAGAGTGCACTTTCTGGATGAAGTAGCGCAGCATGCGTTCGGTGGTATCGAAGTCGGCGATGACGCCGTCCTTGAGCGGACGAATCGCGACGATATTGCCCGGCGTGCGACCGATCATGCGCTTGGCTTCGGATCCGACCGCGAGGATTCCGCCCGTGTTGTTGTTAATGGCCACCACTGACGGCTCGTTCAGCACGATGCCACGACCACGCACGTAGACGAGCGTGTTGGCAGTGCCGAGGTCGACGGCCATGTCGCGGCCGACGAAGGATGACGAACCAGCCATGGGGGAAGTGGCCTTTCGGTCGAGGTGCAGGGTGCCTCATCCTACGCGAGGCCAGACTTAAGTCCGATTTATGCTGATTTAACCTGATCTTCAGTCATATCGATGCGCTGAGCACGCTCCACCTCAAGCTGGCGCAGGTGAGCCTCGAGACGCGCCGCCGTGGCCTCGTCGGCCGGAAGGGCGAACGCGGCCGTGACGACTCCGCCGAGGTCGGCGCGGTAGTCATGGCCCTTGCTCTGGAAGTCACCAGGCTTCACATTCGTCGCGAACAGGGTGTCGACCAGAACCGTGGCCCAGGTAATGCCGGGCTTCCAGTCCATTGCCTCGGGCACATTGCGACCGCGGATGCCATCGACCGACAGCCAGAAGGGCCGGTCGGCGAGCAGGCTCGGGCGGTTGCGCACGACGGGGTCACCATCGTGCTCGAGGAACCAGACACGCGGATACGGAGTGCGCATCACAGTCGCAATGAGCTCAGGGCGATCGACCGTGACTGACTCCGCAGCGCAGAGCGCATGGAACTCGTCGGACTTCTGACCGCCGGGGGTGCCTACCCACAGGGCCGCATCGACGAAGTAGTGGTCGAGATCGAGCGGCCCGGCTGACACAGCGGCCTCTTGAACGCGTGCGCCAAGACTCTCGCCATAGAGCAGGATGCGCGGGCGCTTCGCACGACCGACGAGCTCCTCGCGAATGGCATCGAGCAGCAGGCGCTGGGTCTGCGCACCGAGACCCACCTTGCCGAGAGACAGGAATGACGGAAGCAGCCCGTAGCCGACCGCGACCGAGGCGCAGTCGCCGAGGGTGAGCATCTCGGTGACATCAATGGGTGTCGTGTTCGCGAATCCGGTGCCGGCAGGAGCCTGGATGATCAGGTTCGCGCGATCAAAGGCACCAGTGCGACGCAGCTCGGCCATCGCAAGGCCCACGCGCTGCTCGACGGTGTCGGCGGCGTCGACGCCGACGAATACGCGCACCGGCTCGGCGATGGGCTTCTTGCCCGTCACGGTCTCGATGTCGTCCGGAGTGCTGATGCAGCCGACGAAACGAGCACCCTCACGGCCCAGTTCGGCCATGGTGACCAGTGACGCCGGTGATCCGGACGTAAGCGGATTACCCGAAGACGTGGCGAAGAACGGGTCGAGATCACGACTGCTCTGCTCAAGCCCTGCGAGCACCTTGTCCTTGGCGAGGGTGCCGCCGATTGCCGCGGCGGTCGCCAGGCCCGCACCGACGATGACTGGAGCGACAGTGGAGACCGGGCCCTTGCCGTTGCCCCGCGCTGCCTGCACGAGTGAGGTGAAGGCACCGACCTTGATGCCCACCGCAGCGCCGGCGATACCGCCGGTGACGAACGGGAAGGCCGTCCGGATCTTCGACGGCCAGTCGACCAGGCTCGGACCGCGCGATGCGGCACCTACTGCTGCTCCGGCAGCAACACCGGCGATGACTCCGAGCGCAGCCGGCTTCATGGCTACGCCAGGCCCGGGAAGAACAGTGCGATCTCGCGTGCTGACGACTCCGGTGAGTCGGAGCCGTGGGTCACGTTGAACTGGGTCTCGGTCGCGAGATCACCGCGAATGGTGCCCGGGGCTGCGTTCGCAGGGTTCGTGGCCCCCATCATCGAGCGCCAGGACAGGATCGCGTCAGGGCCTTCGATCACTGCGGCCACGAGCGGGCCACCGGTGATGAAGTCGACGAGGGAGCGGAAGAAGGGCTTCTCGGCATGCTCGGCATAGTGCGCCTCGGCAATTGAGGCCGGGAGTGTGCGCAGCTCGAGGGCGACGATCTTGTAGCCCTTGCGCTCGATACGGCTGAGAACCTCGCCGACGAGGCCACGGGCCACGCCATCAGGCTTGATCAGGACGAGGGTGCGTTCAGACATGCTTCTCCCGGGGGTACCGCGCCGGCCGTGTGCCAGGGCGAATGGGTCAAGAGTACCGAGCCTGCGCTACTGCTCGTTCCCCGCCGCGTAGGCCGCCCGAAGTCGATCGACTCGGCCGCCATTGCGCACCGCGAAGTACCATAGGACGGCGAAGATGCCGCCGACGATGAACATGAGGGGAACGAGGAAGCCCAGGGCGACCACCACGACCTGGAGAAAAGAGCCCCACCACGGACCCCAGGGTCTGGTCACGACCCCGATCGACAGGAGCAGCACGATCATCGCGCCCACGCCCAGCCACACGGCCGTGGCCTGACTCTCGAATGAGCCGTTCGTGCTGGCCACCAGGAAGCACAGGAACACGACGATCGACTCGATGCCCAGCACCGAGCTGCACAGGACTCTCATCGGGCATCTCCCAGGATTCGCTTGGCGTCGCCCACGAGCACGACAGAGCCGGTGATGAGTACGCCGACACCTCCGTACATCGCCTCTTCCTCCGCAACCGTGATGGCCGTGTCGATTGCGGCACTGAGCGAGACCTCGCAGCGCACGCGCTCCTCGCCGAAGATCTCGATCGCGAGATCAGCGAGATCCTCGGCCCCCAGTGCACGTGGAGATCGCGGGGAGGTGATGACCACCTGATCGAGAACAGGCTCGAGTGCGGTCAGGATTCCGGTGGCGTCCTTCTCCTCGAGCATGCCGATCACGCCAATGAGACGAGAGAACTCGAAGGAGTCATCGACCGCGCCGGCGAGTGCCAGTGCTCCATGAGGATTGTGTGCCGCATCGACGATGATCGTCGGATTGCGACGAAGCACCTCGAGTCGACCGGGTGAGGTGACGGTGCCGAAGCCCTCGCGCACGATCTCGGGATCGAGCTCGCTGTTGCCGACGAAGGCCTCCGTGGCGGCTAGCGCGACGGCGGCATTGTGCGCCTGGTGCTCGCCGAAGAGAGGGAGGAACACGTCGTCGTATCGACCATGCAGGCCCTGAAGTGCCAGCAGCTGGCCGCCGACGGCGACATCGCGCTCGATCACGCCGAACTCGACACCCTGGCGGGCGATGACTGCTTCAACCTCGGCGCATCGCTCGATCAGGATCTCCGCGGCCTCGACATCCTGTGCGGCGAGGATCGCGACCGAGCCCTCGGTAATGATGCCCGCCTTCTCGCTGGCGATCTCGATGATGGAGTCGCCCAGATACTCGTGATGATCAAGCCCGATCGGGGTCACGACATTGACCAGGCCATCGGCAACATTGGTGGCATCCCAGGTGCCACCCATGCCGACCTCGATGATCGCGACATCGACAGGTGCATCCGCGAAGGCAGCAAAGGCCATCGCGGTCATGACCTCGAAGAACGAGAGAGGAATGCCACCGTCGGCCACTGACTTCTTGTCAACGAGTTCGACGTAAGGGGCGATGTCCTCCCAGGTGCGGGTGAAGCGCTCAATGGAGATCGGCTCGCCGTCGAAGATGATGCGCTCGCGCGGGTCGATCAGGTGAGGAGACGTGTACAGACC
>JBPCSY010000134.1:0-4913 GCA_051006695.1 Candidatus Nanopelagicales bacterium | reverse complement strand
CGGCTGGGGCGGTAACCACCCACCGACATGATGCGCGCGTAGGCGGCACCTGTTGCCGGCGTAATCGTGGCGGTCACGCCATGGCCTCCTGTGCCTCAGGGTGCAACCGCACGATCGGCTGACCGGGGGAGACGAGATCGCCATCGTGAACTAGCCACTCGACGACGGTGCCGCCATGGGGGGCAAGGACTTCGTGGCTTTCGCGCAGGGTATCGACAGAGCCCACGGCCTCGCCCGCAACCAGCGCATCGCCGGGTTGGGCCTGCGACAGCATTCGGAAGGTGCCCTTGGCGGGCGCGATGAGCAGGCGCCACGTGGGGCTGGAATCCAGGCTGGACTTGCGGCCGTGGGTCTCGATCATCGCCCAGGCTGCGTCGAGGTCGTCGGGACTCTTGAGTGCGAGAGTCTCGACACCGGGCAGTGCGCGCTTGATAAGGCCGGTCAGTGCGCCGGCCGGCGGGATCTCTATCACCGCAGTGACGCCGAGGTCGGCCATCGTCTGCATGCACAGATCCCACCGCACGGGATTGCTCACCTGCGTCACGAGACGCTTGAGCACCTCGCGGCCGTCGTGCACGATCTGGCCGTCGAAGTTGCTGATGAGCTTCACGCGTGGGTCATGGGTCGAGATCGATCGCGCGTAGCCGCCGAGGGTGGCCACGGCGGGAGCCATGTGGTGAGTGTGGAAAGCTCCCGCGACCTCGAGGGGGCGCACACGCGAGCCCTCGGGTGCATCGGCGGCGAATGCCGCAAGCTGTTCCATGGTGCCCGCCACGACGATCTGCCCGGCACCGTTCATGTTGGCCGCGGTGAGGCCATGCTTGTGTGCCTGTGCCACCACGACATCGGCGTCACCACCGAGTACTGCGCTCATGCCAGTGGCGGTGACGGCCGCGGCAGCGGCCATGCCCTTGCCGCGCTCGCGGACGAAGACCATGGCCTGCTCGGCCGAGAGGACGCCGGCACCGACGGAGGCGGTGATCTCACCGACCGAGTGTCCGGCTCCTGCGCCGATCTGGGAGAAGGCCGCGGAGGGATGGGGGAAGAGGCTGAGCATCGTGACCAGGCCCGCCCCGACGATGAGCGGCTGCGCGACGGCGGTGTCGCGAATGGTGTCGGCATCAGAGGTCGTGCCGTGGGCAACCAGGTCGATGCCCGCAACGGCACTGAGCCACTCGAGGCGGTCCTTCACCCCCGGGACGTCGAGCCCTGGGGCGAGGAAACCTGGGGTCTGGGAGCCCTGTCCGGGCGCTACGACTACGAGCACCTTCATAGCCTTTCGTGAACTCAGCGGGGATCGCGCTGCCGATCGAGCCAATGTCGAGCGTTTACATTTGTAGGAATCCTACAAGGAGGCGAGACGACCCAGCGTCAGCGACAAGCGCAGGGCAAAGGCGCCACGGGCGTCCACGGGGGAGTACCCGGTGATCTCGGCGATCCGGCGCAGTCGATATCTGACGGTATTGGGGTGAACGACCAGGGTGCGGGCGGTCGCCTCGAGTGAGGGGGACTGCTCGAGATAGGCCGCAGCCGTGGTCAGCAGGGCCTGATCACCGGCCAAGGGGAGGTAAGCAGCCTCGATCAAGTGCCGGACCGCACTGGCGTCACCGAGTAGTGCCCGTTCCGGCAGGAGCTCGTCAGCCGACACGTTGCGCGGTGCCGCGGGCCAGCCCGGTACTGCACGAAGGCCGTTGATTGTCTCGCGGGCCTGCTCGGGCAGGGAGAGGAACCCGGTGATGACCTGGCTGTGCACGACCGGCCCGGGTCCGAAATGTGGCGACAGGAGTCGTGCCGTGCGCTCTGCATCTGCGACGCCGCCGGCGATCGCGAGCAAGGTCGTGCCGTGAATTCCGGTCAGCAACTCGACATCGTGATGCAGGGCAGCACGACGCAGGACGTCGAGTGAGGCCTCAGGGTGGCCGACAGGCGCTGCACCAGCGAGCACCATCAGGGACGTGCTGCTCGTCCAGCCGAGGGCATTGACGCGGCCGAGCACGGATTCGTCGAGCTCATCGCGCAGCAGGGCGTCGACGACCAGTGACTCGAGTCGGGCATCCCAGGCACCGCGTGCCTCCGCGGCGCGGGCGTACACCTCAGCAGCGGAGAACGCGATCTCGCGTGAGTAACGAAGGATCGACTCGCGCAACCGCGGACGATCCTTCTCCTCGGCCAGATCGTCGATGCCGGCCTCGACGACATCGATGGTGGTGCGCACCAGGTCGACTGTCTGCTCAAGCGAGATCACGCGCGCGAGCTCACGCGGTGCGGCGCCGAAGACATCCGCGGTGAGCGCGCGATTGGAACCTTGCGCGCTATGCCACTCGATGAAGGCGTTGATGCCCGCCTGCGCGACGGAGGCCACCCAGGTGCGCTCCTGTGCGCCGAGTTCGCGGTACCAGGGGAGGGAGTCCTCCATCCGCATGGTGGCCGCGGTCGTCAGGGCTCCCGCGGCGAGCGAGAGTCGACGATCGCCGGCGGCCGTCACGGTCAGCCGATGGAGGCGCCGGTGACGGCACTGACGAGCCGGCCGATGCCGAAGGTGACGGCGGCCGCCCCGACGCCCCACATGAGCTGGCGACCGATCGAGAAGAACATGTTGCGGCCCGAGAGCTTTCCGACCGTCGCGCCCACGATGATCATGGCGAGAAGCGACAGGCAGATGGCGGTGATGAGCGCGGCGGCGCCGGAGAGGAAGAAGTAAGGCAGAACGACGAAGGACGCACCCACGGCGAATGACACGAAGCTCGAGATCGCGACCTTCACCGGTGAGCCGAGTTCATCCGGATCGAGACCGAGCTCCTCGCGCGCGAGCGTTTCCAGTGCCATCTTCGGATCCGTCATGATCTGCGCAGCTGTCTGCGCAGCCACCTCGCGCGAGATGCCCTTGGCGCGATAGATCAGCTCGAGTTCCTTCTGCTCTTCCTCGGGCTTGTCGCGCAGCTCGGAGGCCTCCATCTCGATCTCGCGACGGAAGAGATCGCGCTGGCTGGCGACGCTGACATACTCGCCCGCTGCCATCGAGAACGCTCCGGCGAACAGGCCGGCCAGGCCAGCAAAGAGCACGGTGCTGTTCGCGGTGTCGGCGCCGGCGAAGCCCATGACAAGTGCGGTATTCGACACGAGACCATCGCTGATGCCGAAGACTGCAGCGCGGATCGAGCCGGAGCGATCGGTGCGATGCCACTTCTCGCCGTCACCGGGGCGAAGAACGCGATGCGGCGCACGGCCTTGCAGCATCAGCCCGGACGGATCCTCGCGCATCAGGCGAAGTGCTTCGGCATGCGAGCGCTCATCGTCGCTCATGCCGAGCGGTGCCTCGGGCTCCTCGTCATACATGCCCGATGCCGCGCCTTCGACCTCTTCGAGAGTCTGGAGCACGCCGTCGAGCCCCGCCGCACGGGCCCGCGCGAGCAGGCCCGCGTCGTTGGGATCGAGGTCGAGGGGTGCAGGGGGCACGGGTATGCCGTATTCCTGGAGTTTCTCGACCCAGTGCGCGGCGTGATGCTCCTCGATCTCGGCCAGCTCGAGGAGTGCCTCGCGACGATCGCCATCGGTGGTCTCAGCGAGTGCGCGATACAGCAGCACTGCATTGCGCTCTGCCTCGAGATAACCGAGGAACCGCTTGGGGTCCGGGCTCATGATCAGCCTGAGCCCTCGGTGTTACCGGCATCAGCTGCCGACGGATCATCGAGGGAGTAACGATCTACCGCCTCGCGGAGCCGACCGCGATCGAACTGATCCTGCTTGGCCAGCATGGTGAGAGCTTGCACAGTGATCGACTCACCGTCGACCAGGAAGTGACGACGCAGGGCGCCACGGGTGTCGGACATGCCCCAGCCGTCGGTGCCCAAGGAGACGAACTCCTGGGGAACCCATTCGCGAATCTGATCCTGCACCGCGCGCATCCAGTCGGACACGGCAATCACGGGACCCTGACGACCCTGCAGGCGCTGCGTCACGTACGGAACGCGTTGCTCGGCATCGGGGTTGAGGAAGTTGAAGCGGTCGGCGGCAAGACCGTCACGCCGCAGCTCATTCCAAGAGGTCACCGACCAGACGTCGGCGAACACGCCCCACTGCTCGCGCAGGAGTTCCTGTGCCTTCAGGGCCCAGTTCACGCCGACGCCACTGGCGAGCAGCTGCACGTGAGGCCCATCTCCGTGCGACTCGCTGACCAGGTGCATGCCGCGCAGAATTCCGTCGACATCGACGTTCTCGGGCTCGGCCGGCTGCGGATAGGGCTCGTTGTAGACGGTGAGGTAGTAGTAGATGTCCTCGGGATTTTCGCCGTACATGCGACGAAGACCGTCCTTGACGATGTGGCCGAGCTCGTAACCGAATGCCGGGTCGTAGGCGACGACGGCGGGGTTGGTTGCCGCGAGAAGCAGTGAGTGGCCGTCCTCGTGCTGCAGGCCTTCGCCATTGAGCGTGGTGCGACCTGCGGTGGCGCCGAGCACGAAGCCGCGGGCCATCTGGTCCATTGCCGCCCAGAAGGCATCACCCGTGCGTTGGAATCCGAACATCGAGTAGAAGATGTAGATCGGGATGACCGCTTCACCGTGAGTCGAGTAGGACGTGCCTGCGGCGGTGAACGATGCCACCGAGCCGGCCTCGTTGATGCCCTCGTGCAGGATCTGGCCCGAGGTCGACTCCTTGTAGCTGAGCATCAGCTCGCGGTCCACCGAGAGGTACTGCTGGCCATGCGGGGAGTAGATCTTCGCGGTCGGGAACATGGCATACATGCCGAAGGTGCGTGCCTCGTCGGGGATGATCGGCACGAACCGATGCCCGATGTGCTCGTCCTTCATGAGGTCCTTGAGCAGTCGGACGAAGGCCATCGTGGTGGCCACCGCCTGCTTGCCCGATCCTCGCTTGACGACCTCGTACGCATCGTCCTTCGGCTGGGCCAGGGG
>JBPCSY010000133.1:0-15320 GCA_051006695.1 Candidatus Nanopelagicales bacterium | reverse complement strand
ACCACCCAAGCCGCGAACTTCCTGGAAGCTGCAATCGTCAGCGGGCTCAACATCATCGTGGCCGGCGGCACGCAGGCGGGCAAGACCACGATGCTCAATGCACTGCTGGGTTGCGTTCCCTCACATGAGCGCATCATCAGCTGCGAGGAGGTGTTCGAGATTCGTACGGCTCACCCCGACTGGGTGGCAATGCAGACTCGCGATGCCAGCCTCGAAGGCACGGGCGATGTCAGCCTTCGGCGCCTCGTGCGCGAAGCCCTGCGCATGCGACCCACGCGCCTGGTCGTGGGAGAGGTGCGCCAAGCCGAGGCACTTGACCTACTCGTCGCAATGAACAGCGGGATGCCATCCATGGCCACCCTTCACGCCAATAGCGCACGCGAGGCAGTCACGAAACTCTGCACACTGCCGCTTCTCGCCGGGCAGAACATTCCCGGTGAATTCGTGGTGCCAACTGTGGCAGGCAGTATCGATATCGTCATCCACGTCGCGACTCTCGCCAGTGGGCGAAGGGTCGTGCGAGAGATCTCGGCACTTTCCGGGCGCGTCGAGCAGGGAGTGATCGAGCTTGCGGAGATCTTCGGCGATCGAGGTGCTGGCCTAGAGCGACGGGGAGGCTTCCCGCCGCACGCCGAGAGATTCGAACTCGCCGGATTCGACCTGACTCGGCTGCTCAGCGACTCCGATGCGCGAATGCGGGTCGCCTGATGGGCGCTCTCGTCGGTCTCTGCCTTGCACTGGGAGGCTTGCTCATTGTTGCGGCCTTCGCGCAACCGTCCACCCGAGTAAATAATCGCAGCCGACTGCGAAGGATGATCGATTCCGCCGCACTCCCGCACGCGACACCAGGTTCGGTGCTGTCGGTGTCCTTAGCCGGCGGACTCATCTGCGGAGCCGGGGCGCTCATCGTCACGTCGGTGCCGGTCGTGGCGATGATCGCCGCGGTCATCGTCGCTCTGCTGCCCTTCCTCCTGCTTCGCAGGCGGGCACGGGCGCGCACGCGCTCTGTAAGAACGGCCTGGCCAGATGCCCTGGACTCGCTTGCCTCGGCCGTGCGAGCCGGGATGTCGCTGCCCGAAGCACTCGCAGATCTCTCTGCGCGAGGTCCGGTGAGCCTGCGTCCTGCATTCGCGAGTTTTGCCGGTGAGTACCGCGTCACCGGTTCCTTCACCGATGCGCTGCGCTCATTGCAGTCCGCAGCAGGCGACCCGGTGGCCGATCGCGTCATAGCCGCATTGCGCATCGCGAGAGAGGTCGGAGGCACTGATCTGGGCATCGTGCTGCGCACACTCAGCTCTCTCCTGCGCGCCGACCTGAGAATGCGCGGCGAGATCGAGGCCCGGCAGAGCTGGACAGTCTCGGCAGCGCGACTCGCCGTAGCAGCGCCCTGGATAACGCTGGCGCTGCTGAGCACACGACCCGAAGCCGCGGCGGCCTATCGTTCGACCCTCGGTGCCGTGATTCTCATCATCTGCACAGGCGTGACCGTGCTGGCCTATCGGCTCATGCTGGCGATTGGTCGACTTCCCGACGAGCCGCGGACACTCGCATGAACGGCTCGCTGAGCGGTGCTGCGATCGGACTCGTGCTCGCGTGCAGCGTCGTGCTGGTGGTGTCCAGGCTTCGCGCCACGGCGCCACTTACTCTTCGCGAGCGCATCACGCCATTCGTGCCGGATCTTCGCGCGGCCGAGCTCACGAAGGCGCCATCGGCACTCGAGACAATTCGCGCCCTGTTGCCCGCTGCGCGCACAGGAGGCCGCGACGACCGACCATCGGCCGGTCAGCCGATCGAAAGACTTGCGGCAATTGCCGGAGGTGTCGGGTTCGGTGCATTGCTGGGGTTCGCGCTCGCCCTGCGCGGTAGTTCCGGACTTCTCGTGATCCTGCTGGCTGCAGTCGGCGGTCTTGCTGGGCAACTCACACACTCAGCGCTGCAGACTGGCGCTCGACATCGTCGATCCCGGCGCATTGGCGCTGAACTGCCGGATCTTGCGGAGCTTCTCGCGTTCGCCGTCGCCGCCGGGGAGTCACCCACTGCGGCCATTGCGCGAGTCGGGGCTATGTCCGGTGGTGATCTCGGGGTGCTCATGCGGCGGGCGATCGCCGAAACACGCCTTGGCACTTCGTTCGAGACGGCAATGCGCGATCTCGTAGATGCCTCGGACTGCCCCGATGTCGAGCGCTTTGTCGACTCGGTCCTGCTGGCGATGGAGCGCGGCACTCCGCTCGCCGAGTTCCTCCGGGCGCAGGCCGCCGATTCCCGAGCATCGCAGTCTCGACGGCTCATGGAGTCGGCCGGTCGGAAGGACGTCGCGATGCTGATTCCGGTCGTCTTCCTGATCCTTCCGACCGTCGTGCTCATCGCGCTCTTCCCGGGCTTTCGAAGTCTTCATCTATTCATCAACTAAGGAAAGGTTCACCATGATCACTCGACTCCGCGACTACTCAATTCGACTCGCACTGCGCGCATCAGATGATCGCGGCGACGTCCCGGGCTGGGTGCTCGTCTCAGTGATGACCGCAGGACTGGTCACGGCGATGTGGCTCATCGCTGACGACCAGCTCACCGGTGTACTCGACAGGGCGCTGACTTCCGTCGCGACCCCGTGACGACTCGATTTCGCGAGGATCGCGGCAGTGCGCTTGTCGACTTCGTTCTTGTCGTGCCCATCCTGTTGGCCGTGGCACTTGCCGTTCTTCAGGTGATCCTCGTGATGCATGTCCGTATCGTGCTGACCTCGGCAGCCGCAGAGGGTGCTCGCGCAGCCTCGCTCGCGGGAGCCGATCCTC
This sequence comes from Candidatus Nanopelagicales bacterium, assembly GCA_051006695.1. GTDB lineage: Bacteria > Actinomycetota > Actinomycetes > S36-B12 > S36-B12 > CAIKZY01. Next base: position 12,528 of record JBPCSY010000133.1, on the reverse strand, counting down.
GAGCCGGTCAACGGCGAGCGCAGACCATCATCGACGAGACGATTGCCTCCGGTTCGGTCGAGAGCATCACCGTAAGTCGCGAGACGTGGGGGAGAACTTCGGTCATGGCTCTCGAGATAGACGCGAGACTTCCTCTGCTGGGGCTACTCGGCCCCTCGATGCTCCACGTGAAGGGTCACTCCCTGCAGGAGCAGGCATGACGCGGCGCGCGCAGCGACTGAGGAGCAATGAGCGTGGAAGCGCGGTGATCGAGTTCATCATCATTGGGGTCCTCATCCTTGTCCCGCTCGTCTACATCTCCATCTGCGTCATGCGTGTGCAGGCGGCGACAGTCGCCTCCTCCCTCGCGGTACGGGAAGCGGGTCGAGCCTTCGTCTCCGCCGACACCGTTGCTGATGCGCAGTCACGTGCGATGGCGGCTGCGCGTCTTGCGCTCGGCGACCAGGGCTTCGAACTTCTCCCGCGCTCCCTTCGCATCAGGTGCTCGACGGCAGGTTGCCTTCAACCTGAGTCCTCGGTTCAGGTTGAGCTCGACTGGTCAGTTGACCTGCCCTGGCTCCCCGAATTCCTCGGCGAGGAGCGCACCGAGATACCGATAATCGCCCGGCGCACCATGCCGGTAGACACCTACCGGGGTGATCAGTGAGACTCAGGACGAAGGACGACTCCGGCAGCGTCATGCTGATCGGCATCGCACTCGTCGCCATCTGCGCCCTCGCCCTCGCAGTCGTAGTCGACGTCTCGGCGCTCTTCATCCAACGACGCAATCTCGCGGCGCTCGCAGATGCCTCGGCACTCGCCGGTGCCCAGGCCGTGGATCTTGACGCCTATTACGCGCATGGCGCGAGCGAGGGCACCAACCTGGATCCCGCGATCGTGGCGCGGGTCGTGCGTGCTCACGTGGCCGCTGCTGCCGCAGCAGATCGCCATCGGGGTATGCGTCTTGAACAGGTGGACAGTGATGGCGAGTCAGTGACAGTGCGGCTCAGTGCACCCGTGACCGTGCCGTTTCTAGGGTCAATCCTTGGCGGACGCGCGGAGGTCGTCGCCAGAGCCCGTCTCGACTACAGATCCGCCGAGTGACGGAGCTCGTCCGGCGAAGGCGCGATCAGTGGTTGTAGCCGCTGGCCTTCGCACGCTCGTAGGACGCCTTGATCTCGGCCTCCGCATCAGTGCGGCCGACCCAGGTGGCACCTTCGACGCTCTTGCCGGGCTCGAGATCCTTGTAGACCTCGAAGAAGTGCTGGATCTCGAGTCGATCGAACTCGGGAACATGGTGGATATCGCGCAGGTGCTCAAGGCGCGGATCGAGCGGCACGCACAGCACCTTGTCGTCTCCGCCGGCCTCGTCGGTCATGCGGAACATCCCGACAGCACGGCAGCGAATGACGACACCCGGGAAGGTCGGCTCCTGCAGCATGACGAGGGCATCGAGCGGATCGCCGTCCTGGCCCAGAGTGTTGTCGATGAACCCGTAGTCATGTGGGTAGCGGGTGGACGTGAAGAGCATGCGATCGAGCCTGATACGACCGGTCTCGTGGTCGATCTCGTACTTGTTCTTGCTGCCCGCAGGAATCTCGATGGTCACGTCGAAGGTCAGGGGTTCCATGGGGAGCCTTCCTAGTTTCACGGCCGCCGATGCGACCTCTTCACGGCTACTGCCGTTGTCATACTCTTATGAAGCAAGGCTAATGAGGTGGAGGAGGGACGTTGCAGCAACGTTTACTTCCTGTGGCATCGGTCACCTTGCTGCTCAGTCTCGGACTCCTGGTCAGCAGCGGCCCGGCAACGGCCGAGGCCTCCGATCCCGTTCTCACTCCAACGGCCATCTCCGGGTCCACGGCGCCGATGCCCACCACGGCCGGGCTGGCGGCGAAGCTCGAACCACTGCTGGACTCACGCACCCTCGGGGAATCGGCAGCCATAGTCCTTGACCCTGCGACTGGCGAGACCCTCTTCGCCAGATCCGCCACGAAGGCCTTCGTGCCGGCCTCCACGGCCAAACTGCTCACGGCAGCTGCGGCCCTGAGCGTCCTCGGCCCGAGCACTCGTCTGGCCACGAGAGTCCTGTCAGACGGTGCGACAGTGACGCTGGTCGGCGGCGGTGATGCCACCCTTGTCTCTGGCACCAAGCCGCGTTCCGCTGCCTCGTTGACCGATCTCGCGAAGAAGACCGCCGCCGCTCTCCCTGCGAATGCCTCGGTGGCGGTCGACTACGACGCCTCACTCTTCAGCGGCCCCGAGTACGCAGCCGGCTGGTCCCGAGGATGGGCACGCTCAGGAGTCGTCGCCCCGGTCTCGGCCCTGATGAGCGATGAGGGCCGAGCAGCCAGGAACTCGATCGCGCGCAGCGAGGATCCCGCGCGTACCGCAGCCCGGCAATTCGTCGCACTTCTCACCCTCGACGGGGTGACCGCTCGACTCGGTTCAGCCGGCCCGGCGGCAATGGGCGCAGAGGAGATTGCGCGGGTCGAGTCACCGACAGTCAGCATGCTCGTGCAACAGATGCTCACTGACTCCAATAACGACCTCGCCGAGTCGCTCGCCCACCTTGTCGGGCTGAAGTCCACCGGTAAGGCGACATTCAAGACCGGCGCGAGCGCGACCATCGCGGCGGTCAGCGAGCTGGGTATCCCGACCGATGACGTCGCGCTCGTGGATGGGAGCGGCCTGTCGCATCGTGATCGAATCCCTCCCCTGACCTTGGCCTCCCTACTCTCGGCAACCGCCGGAGACCAGGCCGAGACGTTGTGGCCCATCGCCTCTGGGCTTCCGGTCGCGGGGCTCACCGGCACGCTGGCCGATCGCTTCGATGCGAAGGCGATGAAGCAGGCGGTGGGCTACGTGCGCGCGAAGACGGGCAGTCTTAGTGACACCGTCGCACTCGCGGGGAGCGTGCGTGACCGTGATGGCCGAGTGCTGACCTTTGCCGTACTTGCGAACAAGATCCCTTCCGTCGGTGCTGCACGCGCTACGGTCGACAAGATTGCGAACCAACTAGCGAAATGCGGATGCCGATGAGCGCTCAGGTCACCCTTCTTCCCTGCAATCAGTTCGATCACTTCTATCGAGGCGGCAACCGCATCGGTGAGCTGCGTCGTGGCCCGGGCGGCCCGCAGCGACCCGAGGAATGGATCGGCTCGACCACTGCGCGCTTCGGTCAGGCTCCGCAGGGCTTCAGCGTGCTGCCCGACGGCCGGCTGCTCATCGAGGCCATCGAAGCGGAGCCGGAAGCATGGCTCGGGGCTGCGCACCTGGCTCGATACGGCACCAGCACCGAGGTGCTCGTCAAGCTTCTCGATCTCGATCAGCGTCTTCCTGTCCACCTGCATCCCAATCGCGCGTTCTCCAAGACACATCTCGGACTCGCACATGGCAAGACAGAGGCCTGGTACGTGCTCGATGCACCCGAGGGCGCTGAAGTCGGTGTTGGCTTCAAGGACGCCATGACTCTCGGTCAGGTGAGCGACTGGGTGAATGAGCGAGACAGTGCCGCACTTCTGGGTGCCTTGCAGACCCGCGTGGTGCGACCGGGAGATGCGATGCTCGTGCCCGCCGGCCTGCCGCACACTGTTGCTGACGGCGTCTTCGTGCTCGAGCTTCAGGAGCCGACAGATCTCTCGATCCTCCTCGAGTGGGCGGAGTTCGCGGTCGATGGCGCGAAGGACGGTCATCTCGATCTCGGCTTCGAGACCGCACTGCAGGCGGTCGATCTCTCGGCGGTGTCAGCCTCGGATCTCGATCGGCTGGTGCTCACGCGCGATCAACTAGACGTCGCAGGCCTGCGCAGCATCAAGCCCGCTGCAGCGGACCCGTACTTCCGTGCACAGCGTCTCGATACCTCGGCGGGTTCCGTTGGCGTTGACGCAGGCTTTGCCATTGTGCTGGCTACTGAAGGCCGCGGCATCATTCACACCGCTCAGGGCGATCACGAGGTCGCGCGCGGTGATGTCCTTCTCATCCCGTTCTCCGCGGGCGACTGGTCTGCATCATCCGAGGGCTCGAGCTCACTCGTGGCCGTCGCATGCCGCCCGCCGGCGCCGGATGCCCCGGCTGACGCACGCTGATCATGAGCACGCAGGGCACCGTCGCGGTGCGCAATGCCGTGGAAGCGGCGTGCGCGGATGTCGCTGACGGCGCCCTCGTCCTTGTCGCCTGCTCAGGAGGCCCGGATTCCCTCGCGCTCGCGGCCTGCACCGCCTGGGTAGGTAAACGACGCGGCTTTCGCACAGGCGCGGTTATCGTCGATCACGGATTGCAGGAATTCTCTGCCGAGATTGCCGAGCAGGCGGCGCTCGCGTGCGGGGCCCTTGGCCTGGACCCGGTTTCAGTCGAACGCGTGCACGTGGGCTCCGCAGGCGGTCCGGAGGCCGCAGCGCGTGATGCGCGCTATGCCGCACTCAGCGCGGCCGCCGACGCCCTCGGTGCCGCTGCCGTTCTTCTCGGGCACACCCGTGAGGATCAGGCCGAGACAGTTCTGCTTCGGCTGGCGCGCGGTTCGGGTGCGCGCTCGCTGGCAGCGATGGCCCCCGCCAACGGACTGTGGCGGCGGCCCATGCTCGATCTCCCGCGCGCAGTCGTCCACGAATGCGCGGCGGAGGAATGCGAGCGCATAGGCATGAGCCCATGGAACGACCCGCATAATGTGGATCCGGCCTACTCGCGCGTACGCGTTCGGGAGGCGCTGCCGTTGCTCGCCGAGACTCTCGGCGAGGGTGTCATCAGTGGACTCTCGCGATCTGCGCGACTCTTGCGCGACGACGCCGATGCACTCGATGCGTGGGCCGCTGTCGAGATCGCGACCCACGTGAGCACCAACGGGCAAGGCTGCTCGATCGACGTGGCTGCGCTCGAGTCGATGCCTCGCGCTATCCGCACGCGCATATACAAGGTGATGTGCGAACGCTGCGGGGCAACGGAACTCGATGCCGCTCATATCGCAGGAATCGACGAGCTCGTTACGCGCTGGCACGGTCAGGGAATCCTCAATCTGCCCGGACGGGTGAATGCAGCTCGCGAGTATGGAAGGCTGTCGGTCTGGCCCCCGACGATGGAGTGATGCGTGCACGCTGAGGATCTCGGAAACGATCTCGCTGAAGTACTGCTGAGCGAGGAGCAGATCCACGCGCGCATCCAGGAGCTCGCTGACCAGATCGAGGCTGACTACGAAGGCCAGGATCTCCTGCTCGTCGGCGTGCTCAAGGGGGCCGTCATGGTGATGGCCGATCTCGCGCGATCCCTCACCCTCCACGTGGGCATGGACTGGATGGCTGTCTCGTCCTACGGTTCGGGCACCAAGAGCAGCGGTGTCGTCCGCATCCTCAAGGATCTCGACGCCGATATCGCCGGTCGCCACGTGCTCGTCGTCGAGGACATCCTCGACTCAGGCCTGACCCTCTCCTGGCTGCTGCGCAACCTCTCCTCCCGAGGCCCAGCTTCCGTCGAGGTCTTCACTCTCATGCGCAAGCCCGACGCCGTGAAGGTGCCGATCACCCCGAAGTACTGCGGTTTCGATATCCCGAATGAGTTCGTGGTGGGCTACGGCCTCGACTACGCGCAGAAGTACCGCAACCTGCGGTCGGTGGCGATCCTCGCCCCCCACGTCTACGGGGCCTGACCGCCGCGTCAGCCCGGGGAGACGGATCCTTCTTCGGCCCTGGTTCCGCCCTGGGCGCAAGCCCCTTAGCCGCGGAAGCGGCCCCCCTGGCGACGGGGTAACCTCATGAGGTGGATTTCCGACGCATTCTCAAGGGCCCGATCTTCTGGATCGTGCTGGCCATTGCCGCCGTTCTCATCGGCTCCAGCCTGCTCAGCAGCGTCGGCGGCCCCGAGAGCGTCGATACCGGTGCAGCTGTCGCCGACATCCAGGCCGGCAAGGTCGACACCGCGACCCTGATCGATCGCGATCAGGTACTTGAGCTGACCTTGAAGGACGGTTCGAAGTCGCGCACGTCCTACATCACCGGCCAGGGCGTCAACCTTCAGCAACTGCTCCAGGAGAAGGCTGACGCCGGCCAGCTGCCCGGCGGCTACAACGTGGTCGTACCGACCGAGAGCCTCCTGGTCACGCTGCTCGTCTCGCTGCTTCCGGTGATCCTCGTGGTCTTCCTGCTCTTCTTCTTCATGGGGCAGATGCAAGGCGGCGGAAACAAGATCATGAGCTTCGGCAAGTCCAAGGCGAAGGTCATCAGCAAGGACATGCCCAAGACCACCTTCGCCGACGTCGCCGGCGCCGAAGAGGCAGTGGAGGAACTTCAGGAGATCAAGGAGTTCCTGGCCGAGCCTGCGAAGTTCCAAGCGGTCGGCGCGAAGATTCCCAAGGGCGTCCTGCTCTACGGTCCGCCCGGCACCGGCAAGACCCTGCTCGCGCGCGCGGTTGCGGGCGAGGCCGGCGTGCCCTTCTTCTCCATCTCCGGTTCGGACTTCGTCGAGATGTTCGTCGGTGTGGGTGCGAGTCGCGTGCGCGATCTCTTCGAGCAGGCCAAGGCCAATGCCCCGGCCATCATCTTCATCGATGAAATCGACGCGGTCGGTCGTCATCGTGGCGCCGGTCTCGGCGGCGGGCATGATGAGCGCGAGCAGACCCTTAATCAGATGCTGGTCGAGATGGATGGTTTCGACGTCAGCCAGAACGTCATTCTCATTGCGGCTACCAATCGCCCCGACATCCTCGATCCCGCGCTGCTTCGTCCGGGTCGCTTCGATCGCCAGATCGCCGTCGATCGCCCCGATCTCAATGGGCGCGAGGCCATCTTGAAGGTCCATGCCACGGGCAAGCCGATGGCTGATGAGGTCGACCTTCGCGCCGTCGCGCGTCGCACCCCGGGCTTTACCGGCGCTGATCTCGCGAATGTTCTCAACGAGGCGGCCCTGATGACCGCCCGCCTGGGTCGCACCCAGATTGACGATGAGGCCCTCGACGAGGCAATTGATCGCGTGATCGCGGGCCCGCAGAAGCGCACGCGCCTGATGGACGACCACGAGAAGCTCATCACTGCTTACCACGAGGCCGGCCACGCGCTCGTCGCCGCTGCACTTCCGGGCACTGATCCCGTGCACAAGATCACGATCCTGCCGCGCGGTCGCGCCCTCGGTTACACGATGGTGCTGCCCGATCAGGAGAAGTACTCGACCACGCGTAGCGAGATGCAGAACACCCTCGCCTACATGCTCGGCGGCCGCGCCGCAGAAGAGCTGATCTTCCATGATCCGACTACGGGTGCCTCCAATGACATCGAGAAGGCGACCTCGGTCGCTCGTGCGATGGTCACGCAGTACGGCATGACCGAGCGTCTCGGCGCCATCCGATACGGCCAGGAGCAAGGCGAGGTATTCCTCGGTCGCGACATGGGTCATGTCCGCGATTACTCCGAGGAGATCGCTGCGGCCATCGACGAAGAGGTGCGCAGCTTCATCGAGACTGCTCACCAAGAGGCCTACGAGGTTCTCGTGGCCAACCGCCACGTGCTCGATGCCCTCGTTGTCGACCTGCTCGAGAAGGAGACCCTCGACAAGGAGGAAATCGAGGCGATCTTCACGGCACTGTCATTGCGCGATCCGCGTCCGGCCTGGACAGGCTCGGCCCGTCGTCGTCCTGACACCAATGGCCCGGTGCCTGCCGCGCATGAGGCACTCAAGCGTCAGGCCGAGTCACGTCAAGCGAGTAACGGCACCGTCGATGTCATGGATTCGGTGGTCGTCGACGCACCTGAGTTCGAGATCTGATGTCAGGCATCAATCCCGTGTCATTGCCTGACGGCGCTGTCACGGGCGAGTTCGACTCCGCCTCGGCTGAAGCCGCTGTGCGCCAATTGCTCGTTGCCATCGGTGAGGATCCCGATCGCGATGGCCTGCGTGATACTCCTGCACGAGTGGCACGGGCATATGCCGAGATGTTCGGCGGCTTGCGACAGACGCCCGAGGAAGTCCTCACCACGACCTTCGATGCAGGTCACGACGAGATGGTCATCGTCCGCGATATTGAGCTCTACTCCACCTGCGAGCATCACTTGGTTCCCTTTCACGGTGTTGCCCACATCGGTTACATCCCCAATGCGAACGGACGCATCACCGGGCTCTCCAAGCTCGCTCGCCTGGTCGATGTCTTCGCCAAGCGCCCGCAGGTGCAAGAGCGCCTGACCACGCAGGTCGCCGACTCGCTCGTGCGCATCCTCGAGCCGCGCGGTGCAATCGTCGTCATGGAATGTGAGCACCTATGCATGTCAATGCGAGGCGTACGCAAGCCGGGTTCTCGCACGATCACCAGCGCCGTGCGCGGCTCCCTGCGTGACCCAGCCTCGCGTGCCGAGGCGATGGCCCTGATCACCGGGCGCTAACGATGACACGACCGGCTCTCCTGCCCGAAGTGCTTGTCGATGCCCACGTCCCCGTGATCTTCGGTGTCATCAACACGACGCCTGATTCCTTCTCCGATGGCGGGCGATTCCCGGATGCATCGATGGCGGTTGCCGAGGGCATCCGCCTGCACGCCCAGGGAGCGCACATCATCGACGTCGGCGGAGAGTCCACCCGCCCCGGTGCCACTCGAATATCGGGCGATGAGGAATGCGGCCGAGTAATTCCCGTGATCAACGGGCTGGTGGCCGCCGGCATCCCGGTGAGCATCGACACGATGCGCGCTTCGACAGCCTGTGCGGCAGTCGAGCACGGCGCCTGCATCGTCAATGACGTGAGCGGTGGGCTCGCCGATCCGGCGATGCTGCCCGCCGTCGCGGAGCTCGGCGTGCCGATCATCTTGATGCATTGGCGTGCCCATTCGCACGAGATGCAGAACTTGGCCACGTATGAGGATGTCGTGGCAGAAGTGAGCACCGAGCTCAGCGCGCGAGTCGATGCTGCGCTGGCAGCCGGCATTTCGAGCGACCGAATCATCCTCGACCCGGGCTTGGGGTTCGCCAAGGATGCCGATCACAACTGGGCCTTGCTCCAGGCGCTGCCAAGCATCGTCGATCTCGGCTTCCCGGTTCTCGTGGGTGCATCCCGTAAGCGATTCCTCGGAGCTCTTCTCGCTGACGATGCCGGAAAGCCGCGCGATGCACTCGAGCGCGATGGGGCCAGTGCCGTGATCAGCGCACTCGCTGCCGAGCACGGCGCGTGGGCGGTGCGGGTGCATGATGTTCCGAGCACGCATGATGCGCTTCTCGTGCAGCGTGCCTGGGCGAAGGGTTCGGCGCAATGAGCGATCGCATCACGATCATGGGCATCACCGGTCACGGCTATCACGGCGTTCTCGCCTCAGAGAAGGCCGAGGGCCAGCCCTTCAGCATTGATGTCGTGCTCGAGACCGACATTCGCTCAGCGGCAGGCTCCGATGACCTCACGCAGACGATCGACTACAGCGTCATCGCCGAGCTCGTGCACTCGCACATCACCGGTGAGGGATTCGACCTCATCGAGACCCTCGTCGAGCGTATTGCCTCCGCGGTGCTGGCAGCCTGCCCGGCCACTGCCGTCGAGGTGACCGTGCACAAGCCGAATGCACCCATCGCCGTGCCCTTCTCCGACGTCACCATCTCGATCCGCCGGGAGCGCTGATGACCCGAGCGGTCATCGCCCTGGGGGCAAACCTGGGCGACGCCCGTGCGGCCCTGGCCGGGGCTGTCGAGGCCCTTCGGGTGACAGCGGGGATCGACGTCCTGTCCGAATCCTCGGTCTACGTCAGCGCACCAGTCGGCGGAGTCGAGCAGCCTGACTACCTCAACTCCGTGGTCATTATCGAAACCTCCCTGAGCCCTCGTGAGCTGCTCGATGCCCTCCACGCCATCGAGAACGCCTGGCACCGCACCCGCGAGGTGAGGTGGGGTCCGCGCACCTTGGACCTCGACCTGATCGATTACCTCGGGGTGACCTCCGTGGATCCGGAATTGACCCTGCCGCACCCTCGGGCCCATGAGCGGGCCTTCGTGCTCGTGCCCTGGCTGGAGGTCGATCCTGGGGCGGAATTGACCGGATTCGGCTCCGTGGCAGCCCTCGTCCCCGCCTTGGGTGACCAAGCCATAACGATCGCCTGAATCCGCTGACATTTCGGGCGTCGCTGCCTAGGCTGACCCCCGTTACTTGAGCCAGGCTTGAGTTACGTCCACTCACCGCTAGAAGGAGTCTCGATGGGCCAGTTGGATGGCAAGGTTGCCGTCATCACCGCAAGCACCCGCAGCATCGGCCGCGGAATCGCCGAGGCGTACCACGCCGAGGGCGCCAAGGTCGTTGTCAGCGGCCGTAACCCCGAGAAGGGCGCAAAGGCCATCGAGGAGATGGGTGGCGGCGATCGCCTGCACTTCATCGCAGCCGATGCATCGAAGCAGGCTGACATCGAGGCCCTGGTCGACGGCACCGTCGAGAAGTTCGGCCGCGTCGACATCATCGTTCCCAACGCCGGTGGCGTGGCCAACACCGCACCGCTCGCCATGATGAGCGACGAGGAGTGGCAGTACGAGCTCGACTTCAACATCAACCAGACCTTCTGGATGACCCGTCGCGCGCTCAAGTACATGATCCCGCAGCAGTTCGGTCGCATCATCGGCATGTCGTCGATGTACGGCAAGATCTCGACGATGGCAGTGCCCGGCTACATCACCAACAAGCACGCCATCATCGGCCTCATGAAGGCCGTGGCCAAGGAGGTCGGCACCCAGGGCATCACCGCCAACGCGATCTGCCCCGGCTTCGTGCCCACCGACATGTTCTACGAGACCGGCCCCGCGACCGTCGAGGCCATGGGCCTGCCGGATCTCGATGCCCTGGCTCAGATCATGTACTCGGTGACCTGCATCCAGCGTCCGAACACGGTCGAGGAAGTTGCCGCTGCATGCGTGCTGCTCGCCTCGGATCTCGGCGCCGGCATCAGCGGCACCACCATCAACGTCGACGGTGGCGCATCGCCTTACTAAGCCTCACCACGAAAGCGGTCACCCTGCGCGGGTGGCCGCTTTCGTGCGTGTCGGCCTGATTTCCCGTGGATTTCCCCGCGTGCAAGGTGCCCCACTTACTAGAGTGAGAATCAAGTAATCGCGAACCCTCGAAAGGGCACTCATGTCTGCACTCGGCAATCTCGATGCCTCCTTCACCGGCACCACCACCATCGTCACCGGCGGCGCCGGCGGCATGGGTCGTGCCATCACCCTGGCCTTCAGTGCGGCGGGCTCCAACGTCGTCGTCGCCGACATGAACGATTCGAGTGGTGCGGAGGTCGTCGAGATGGTCAAGGCCCAGGGAGGCAACGCCGTCTACGTCCGCACGAACGTCGCTATCGCCGAAGATGTCCAGAACATGGTCAAGACCGCAGTCGACACCTTTGGCGGCCTGAACTACGCGGTCAACGCGGCTGCCATCGAGTTCGAGGTCGACTACCTGGCCGATCTCGCCGATGAGGACTTCGACCGCATGATCGCGGTGAACCTGCGCTCGGTCTTCCTGTGCATGAAGCACGAGATCAACGCGATGCTGCCTGAGGGCGGCGCCATCGTGAACATTGCCTCGACCAACTCCTACCGTCCGCAGCCGCACCAGTCGGCCTACACCGCGAGCAAGTTCGGCGTGCTTGGCATCACGAAGTCGGCCGCGGTGGATTACGCGCCCAAGGGAATCCGCATCAACGCGATCTGCCCCGGCGCCATCGACACCCCGATGCTGCGCGGCGCCATCGAGAAGCGCGGTCGTGACCCGCAGGAGGTTGCCAACCGTCTCTCGCTCAACGGACGCTTCGGCACTCCCGATGAGATCGCCGCTGCGGCACTGTGGCTCTGCTCGGATGCCTCCGGCTTCACTATCGGTCACGCCCTGGCCGTCGACGGCGGCTACCTCGCCCGATGAGTCACGACGTCGAATTCAGCGTGCGTGGCGGCATCGGCCGCATCACGCTCAATCGGCCGAAGGCGCGCAATGCCCTCACCACGGGCATGGTGCTTGCTATCAAGGCGCAGCTCGACTCCTGGGAAGCGGATCCTGAGGTGCGAGCAGCTGTCGTGATCGGCGCCGGGGATCACGGGCTGTGCGCGGGCGGCGATGTTCGGGATATGCAGGCGAGTGCTATTCGCGGAGATGATGGTGCAGCTGAGTTCTTTCGCGCCGAGTATCGGATGAATGCGCGCATTGGTCAGTTCACGAAGCCCTACATCTCGATCATGGACGGCCTCGCGATGGGTGGTGGCATCGGAGTCTCGGCTCATGGCAGCGTGCGTATCGTCACCGAGCGTTCCCTTCTGGCCATGCCTGAAGTCACCATCGGCATCTGCACCGATGTGGGCGCGACCTGGCTTCTCTCGCGGGCGCCCGGGCAGGTGGGAACGTACCTCGCGCTCACGGGCAGCACCTTCGGCCCTGGTGATGCGATCTACTGCGGTTTCGCTGACTACTTCATGCCGGTAGCTGATCTCGCGAGCTTCCTGCACCGGCTCGAGACAGAGTCACTCGACTCCCTGCTGGCAGAACTGTGCACCGCTGCTCCGGCGTCACCGTTGGCGGAGATGCGACCCTGGATCGATGAGTGCTTCGGCTTCGACTCCGTGGCCG
>JBPCSY010000132.1:0-4360 GCA_051006695.1 Candidatus Nanopelagicales bacterium | reverse complement strand
CTATGGAGGCGTATTGCTTCTCCGTCGAGGTGATCTTGTAGTAGGGCGACCACGAGACACCGGGAGCCAACGCCTCAGCGACGAGCGCGACGATCACCAGCAGCATGGCGATGATCGATGCGATGGGCAGCTTCTTGCCGAACAGCAGGATGAGGGCGATGAACGTGACGATCGGCCACACCCACGATGGTGCGCGCAGGAAGGACACCAGGGTGAAGGCCAGCGTGCCCAGGATCGAGCCGATGATGTCCCAGCGGTAGGCGTCGAGTGCCTTGAACTCGCGGAATGCGCGACCGGTGATCTCGCCGAAGCCGGTCATGGTGATCGCGATGACGATGAAGACGAGGGGCAGTGTCACCCAGGCCGGGAATCCCGACGGGCGCACTTCGGTGAAGTAGATGAGGTCGGTGCTCGAGGCTTCGATGGTGGCCGGGAACAACATGATGAAGGCGACGAGAATCAGCAGCCCGATCGGCACGTAGCGGCCCATGTCACGGTCGCGTCGGGAGCGAAGGAAGCCCAGGCCGATGCCGAGGAACGATGCGAGCAGGATCAAGTTCGAGAAGTACGACAGATGGATGAGATTCGCGCCGCTCCACCGGATGAGGGCGAGTTGCACGAAGAGCATGAGGGCGCTGGCCACCATGAGGCGAGCTCGGCCACGCAGGACCCATGTCGGCGCATCGGACAGGCTTCTCATTGTGGTCACCACGGAACCGTAGCGAACCTTCCATTCATCTGAGGTGTGCACGGGGGAGTGCCGCCTAGACTCGAGCGAGGTTTGCAGTCGTGAAGGGGGTTTGGCCGATGTTCGAGCTCTACGCCCCCGTCCAGGAGTCCGACTTGGCCCTGTGGCCGGTTCTGATCGTGATCGTCTTCATGGTGGCCCTGAACGTGGTCAACAATCGCATTGCTCCGCAGACCCACTTCCTGCTCTGGGCCTTCGGAAGCTCGGTCGTGCTCGTTGCCATCGGCCTGCTCGACGGCAATAGCTGGACGGATATGGGCCTGTCCTGGCGCTATGCCCTCCGGGGCCTGATCTGGGGCGGCATCACGATCGGCTTGGTCACCTTGGCCTATGCCATCGCGTCATCTTTCAAGAAGACTCGCGAGGCCTTCCATGACGAGCGCTACGCCCAGATGAGCGGCGGGCGACTGATGTTCCAGACACTGGTAGAAGTGCCGTTCGGCACGGTACTCATGGAGGAAATCGCCTTCCGCGCGGTGCTCTTCTCGATGCTGGCCCGTAGATACGGGGTGATCTGGGGCCTGGTGATCTCATCGCTGCTCTTCGGCCTGTGGCACATCCTTCCCTCGATCGGCACCCACGAGTCGAATCCGGCGCTGGGCGGGGTGGCCGGAGAGGGCCGCAAGGGCAATGTGATTGCGGTGGCACTGAGCGTTCTCACCACATCCGTGGCGGGGGTGATCTTCGTGGGTCTGCGGCTGATCTCGGGGAGCATCCTCGGCCCCATGGGCCTGCATTGGGCCACGAATGGCCTGGGCTACTTCTTCAGCTTCTTCCTGATCAGGATCCGTGACCGCGCGGCTGCCGGCATCGAGGAATTGGTGCATCATCATGAGGAGAAGGGGCCTGATCATGGGGGTCAGGGCACCCGGCCCGGGGAAAATTCCCAGGGCGAATGACAGCGGTGTAATTGGACTCGTAGGATGGGCACACCAGGACGAAAGCGACATGGCCGGCGACGGTCAGTTCGCCCACAGCACCACGGAGGCCTTACGCATGGACGCCGCACGCACTCACCTCAGCTCCGAGGAAGCCGGCGCCATGCTGAGTGATCGCGACCGCGAGATCCTGGAGTTCGAGCGCCAGTGGTGGCGTTATGCCGGCGCAAAGGAGCAGGCCATCCGCGAGCTCTTCGACATGAGCGCCACGCGGTACTACCAGATCGTCAACAACCTCATCGACACCCCGGAGGCACTTGCCTTCGATCCGATGCTGGTCAAGCGGATGCGCCGCATGCGTGCCACCCGCCAGCGTGCGCGCTCGGCCCGTCGCCTTGGTGTCGAAGTCAACTAGCTCTCGCACGAGGGCTCGCCTCGCGCTCACTCACCGTCCTCGGCTCATCGCCGTGGCGCATTTGCGCGCTTACGATGGGAATCTCGATACGGATGGAGTCATGATGCGCATGAAGGTGGCCGCAGTCGCCGCGATCACGATCGCAGCCGGACTGGCCCTCGCCGGATCACCGGCGCAGGCGGCACCGGCAGCAGGCCTGACCATCTGGGCCGACCAGACTCGTGCCAACGTGCTCACCAGCCAATTCCCGAAGGGCTTCGGCGGTAAGCCGCTGAATGTCGTGGTCAAGGACTTCGCTGCTATCAAGTCAGAGTTGCCCACGGTGGCGGCGAAGGATGCCCCTGACGTCATCGCCATGGAGCACGAGTGGGTCGGCGGTCTTGTCGAGGGTGAGCTGCTCGCTCCGACCAAGTTGACCGCAGATCAGAAGGCGCTGTTCCCGGTGAATGTGCTCTCCGGTTTTTCCTACGGCGGCAAGAATTACGGAGTTCCGGTCTCGTACGAGAACGTTGCGCTCATCACGAATGCCAAGTTGATCAAGACGGCCCCGAAGACCTTTGATGCGCTGGCAAAGAAGGCGCTGAAGCTGAAGAAGGCGGGCACCATCAGCGTGCCGTTCGCCGTCGGTCAGGGTGCCAACGGTGATGCCTATCGGATGTACCCGTTGTTCGCCGGTCTTGGCGGCTACGTCTTCGGTACTGATGCCAATGGTGCGGTCGATGTCCTGAACGTCGGCGTCAACAACGGCGTCTTCAAGACGAATCAGCCCAAGATCGATTCCTGGAATAAGACAACCCTCATCGATTCGGCTCTCACGGGCGATGCCGCGAAGAACGCCTTCGTCAACGGAGATTCCCCGTTCTGGATCACCGGCCCGTGGGATGCCGCGACCCTGTCGAGCCTGAGGTTCAAGTACCGCGTCTCGCCGGTGCCCAACATCGTCACCGGCATCGAGCCCGCGCCGCTGCTCGGTATGAAGGGCTTCGCGGTCACCTCGTACGCTGCCAAGCACAAGCGCGGCCCGTTGGCCAAGGAGTTCCTGCGTACTGGCTTGACAGCCCTTCCCGTGCAGTCGGCATTCGGCGGCGCTGCCGGTCGGATGCCCGCGGCCACGGCCGGCACCCCGGCCACCACCTTGGTGAAGGCCTTCGGTGTTGCCGGCACGGCCGGTATTCCGGTGCCGAATGTGCCCCAGATGAGCGGGGTCTGGGCACCCCTGGGCAAGGCTTGGGCCACCTCGACCTCAGGGGCGGCGGCCGTGCCCGCCAAGGATGCCTTCGCCGAGGCCCAGCTCACGATCACCACCGCAGTCGGCTAGATCTCGCCGTTTGCACTCACCAGGGGAGAGTGCTAATTTTGGATTAGCACTCGAGCCCTGAGAGTGACAACTCCCAGGGCCGTCCGTACTGATGTTCCGGGAGGAACTACCCCATGGCAAAGATGATCGCATTTGATGAAGAGGCTCGTCGTTCGCTTGAGCGCGGCATGAACGTGCTCGCGGACGCAGTCAAGGTCACCCTCGGCCCTAAGGGCCGTAACGTCGTCCTGGAGAAGAAGTGGGGCGCCCCCACGAACACCAACGACGGTGTCTCCATCGCCAAGGAGATCGACCTCGAGGATCCCTACGAGAAGATCGGCGCCGAGCTGGTCAAGGAAGTTGCCAAGAAGACCGATGACGTCGCAGGCGACGGCACCACCACGGCAACCGTTCTCGCCCAGGCGCTCGTACGCGAGGGTCTGCGCAACGTTGCTGCCGGTGCGAACCCGATGGCACTGAAGAAGGGCATCGACCGCGCGGTCTCGATCGTGTGCGACGAACTCCTTCTCATGGCCAAGGACGTCGAGACCAAGGAGCAGATCGCTTCCACCGCTGCGATCTCCGCAGGCGGCGACGCCGAGGTCGGCGGCCTCATTGCCGAGGCAATGGACAAGGTCGGCAAGGAAGGCGTCATCACTGTTGAGGAGAGCAACACTTTCGGTCTCGAGCTCGAGCTCACCGAGGGCATGCGCTTCGACAAGGGTTACATCTCGCCCTACTTCGTCACTGACCCCGAGCGCATGGAAGCGGTGCTCGAGGATCCCTACATCCTCATCGCCAACTCGAAGATTTCGGCCGTCAAGGACGTCCTCCCGATCCTCGAGAAGGTTATGCAGAGCGGCAAGCCGCTGCTGATCCTCGCCGAGGATGTCGAGGGCGAGGCCCTGTCGACTCTCGTCGTGAACAAGATCCGCGGAACCTTCCGCTCGGTCTGCGTCAAGGCACCGGGCTTCGGCGATCGCCGTAAGGCGATGCTGCAGGACATCGCGATCCTGACCGGC
>JBPCSY010000131.1:0-4358 GCA_051006695.1 Candidatus Nanopelagicales bacterium | reverse complement strand
ATTCCGACTACACCGCCGCGCAGGCGGAGGCCGACGTGGCATCGGGCCGGTGCGATGCGATCAGCTTTGGCCGTCCCTATATCTCAAACCCGGACCTGGCCACGCGCATCAAACTGGGTGCGGAATGGGCGCCCAATACCAACGTGCCGCAAAGCTGGTACCTGCCGGGAGCGGCCGGATATATCGACTATCCGGCGCTGGAATCGGCTGCGGCCTGAGGCCGGGAAAGGCACGGCATGGCACTGCGTTCGTGGCTGTTCGTTCCGGGCGACAGCGAGAAGAAGCAATCCAAGGCAGCCGATACCGGGGCCGACGCGATCATCCTCGATCTGGAGGATTCGGTTACCCCGGCCAACAAGGCGCGCGCGCGCGAACTGACCCTGGGCTGGCTCCAGGCACAGAGCACCGCGAACGGTGCCAGCGCGCAGGGTCGCTGGGTGCGGATCAATGCGCTCGACAGCGGTATGTGGCGCGATGACCTGAGCGCGGTGATGGCGGGCGCACCGGACGGCATCATGCTGCCGAAAAGCGCCGGGCCGGAATCGGTCGAGCAGCTGTCTGCCGAACTTGCCGAACTGGAACGCCGCCACGGCCTTGCCGAAGGGTCGACCCGGATCCTGCCGCTGGTCAGCGAAACCGCAGCGGCGGCGATCACCATTCCCGCCTATGCCCGCGCCGCGCTGCCGCGTCTGGCGGGCCTGACCTGGGGGGCGGAAGACCTCTCCGCCGCGATCGGCGCGACGCGCAAGCGCGGTGCCGACGGTCAGTGGACCGATGCCTACCGCTTTGCCCGGACCCAGACCCTGCTAACCGCCCACGCCTGCGAGGTCATGGCGATCGACACGCTGCATGCCGACTTTGCGGACGAAGCGGGCCTCAGGCTCGCGGCCGAGGCGGCGCGCGCCGATGGCTTTGCCGGCATGTTGGCAATCCACCCGGCGCAGGTGGCAGTGATCAACGCGGCCTTCACCCCCAGCGAGGCGGAACTGGCCGAAGCGCAGGCCATCGTCGCGGCCTTCGCTGCCAATCCCGATGCCGGGGCACTGCAGATCGAAGGACGGATGATCGACCGGCCGCACCTGAAACTGGCGCAGCGCCTGCTCGGGATCGGGGGCTAGGCCCTAGGCCGACGGGCTGGGAGACGGAGCGGGCTTGGCCGGCTCTTCCGCAGCAGGGGCATCGGTTGCGGCAGCATCGGCCTCATCACCAGCTTCCTCGCTTTTCTTGCCGCTCGATTGCGGGGCCAGCGGGGGATGGGATTGGACCTGATCGACCGGAACCATCGCATCGCTGACCGAGGCAGGCAGGATCTGTCCTTCGGCCTTGCCGCCCTGTTCCTTGCCGCCTTTCTGGCCGCAAGCCGTCAGGGCCAGGGTGAGCAGCGCCGCAGTGATCAGCTTGTTCATGTTCCACTCTCCGGCGGGCAGGGTCGCTCCAGCGCGGCGAGGAAATCGCCGGCGCGCTTCAGCAATGCCGCATCCCACGCCTCGAAATCAACCGCAAGCCCCAGCCGGGCAAGGCTGGTCACGCCAAATTCCTCGATCCCGCAGGGCACGATCCCGCCGAAGTGCGACAGGTCCGGGGCGATGTTCACCGAAAAGCCGTGCATGGTGACCCAGCGCCGGACCCGCACGCCGATCGCGCCGATCTTGGCTTCGCGCCCGTCGATGTCGCGGGTCCAGATCCCGATTCGGCCCGGTGCGCGCCAGCTCGCCACGCCGAAGTCGGCCAGGGTATCGATCACCCAGCCTTCGATCGCGTGGACGAAACCGCGCACGTCGCGCGCGCGCCGCTTCAGGTCGAGCAGGACATAGCCGACGCGCTGCCCCGGCCCGTGATAGGTATAGCGCCCGCCGCGGCCGGCCTCGACGACCTCAAAGCGCGGATCAAGCAGTTCGTCGGCTGCGGCACTGGTTCCGGCGGTATAGACCGGCGGATGCTCTAGCAGCCAGATCAGTTCGCGCGTGGTCCCTTCGGCAATCGCCGCATTGCGCGCCGTCATGAAATCGAGCGCAGCGCGATAGGGGACCTGCTCAAGGTCACGGCGCAGTTCAATCGAGGGAGGCAGGCTGTCAGTCATCGCTGCTGGTTGCGTGGCGGCAAATGCTGTGGTTATCAAGGGGGCATGAACCAACCGCATCCCGCTCCGCACCGTTTCGACAGCAACCGCGCCTGGCAAGAGGCATCCGGATCGGTCCGGGCCAACCGCGATGCGCTGATAGCACTGGCCGGGGTGTTCATCGCCCTGCCGTCCTTTGCCCTGACGGTTCTCCTGCCCCAGCCCGAACCCCAACCGGGCGCGGATATGGACGCAGCGATGCAATTGGCCGCCGTCTATTTTCGTGAGAACTGGCCAGCCCTGGTCGCTCTCGGTCTGTTTTCCACGATCGGCACGATGGCCGTGCTGACCCTGTTCGGGCACTCCAGCCGCCCGACCGTCGGGGAGGCGATCCGCAAAGGCCTGGCCGCAACTCCGATCACGATCCTGGCCCAGATGATCGTCGGCCTGGTCATGACCGGGCTGGTCCTGGCGCCGATCTCGTTGCTGTCGTTGGGTGGCTCCAAGGCGCTGGGCGCGGTCGGCCTGCTGATCGGAATCGCCTTCGCAGGCTGGTTCTGGACCCGCACCAGCCTGACCACACCGATCATCGCAGCAGAGAATATGCGCAATCCGCTGGCTGCGGTGCAGCGGTCTTATGCTCTGACCAAAGGCAGTGCCGGGCGTCTGCTGCTGTTCCTGTTCCTGCTTGTCCTGGCTTTCATCATCGCCGGGGAATTGCTGCAGATCGGCTTGGCGATGCTGGTCCAACTGGTCGCAGGCGCCCAGGCCGGTACGATTACCGGCGCGCTGATTGCCAGCATGGTGCAAGCGGCGATGGCGGTCTACCTCGCGGCAGCCATGGCCGCGAGCCACCGCCAGCTGAGCGCAGCCCGTGCGCCGGACCTGCACCCGTTCGGTTGAGGATCAGTCCTTCCAGCCCCAGAACAACTTGCACGGCAGGACATTGAGCAGTTCGAACCCCTGGTCGATCCGCGCGAAGTGCCGCGCCATGAAATCGCGCGCCTTGGCGCTGAACTGATAGACCAGGAATGCCCCTCCCGGCCGCAAGACCCGGTGCGTGGCTGCGGCAATCGCCGGACCAACCCCGTCGGGCAGGGTGGAAAAGGGTAAGCCCGACAGGACATAGTCGGCATGGTCGAAACCATGGGCGCGAACGATCTCTTCCACATCGGCAGCCGAGCCAAGCACCGGTACGAAACGGGAATCGCCAATCGTCGCCTTGAGATAATCGATATAGAGCGGGTTGGTATCGATCACGATCAGGGTGCCATCGCGCGGGAGCCGTTCCAGCACGGGGCGGCAGAAGGTGCCCACGCCCGGTCCATATTCGACGAACAGCTTGCATTCCGCCCAATTGACTGGGGCCAGCATCTTCTGGATCGTGAACCGCGACGATGGAATGATCGAGCCGACCATCACCGGATGTTCGATAAAACCCTGGAGAAACACACCCCACGAACCCATCAGCCTCTTGAACCGGTGCTTCAGACGATGCGGCAGCGGTTCGTGAGCAAGCTCAGAGGGATTCATGAGGCTGGGCAATCCGTTAGTGGCCGGGGTGACTTGAGCCGCCTTCACAAATTTGCCGCCCCATTGCAAGGCAAGAGCGACCGGACTAGCTGATAAGCGATGAACCGTTCGGATCCACCTGCTCCAGCCGCGCCCGAAGTGGCTGCCAGCGGCACGACCTCCAGCTTGCCACGCGGGCGCGTCCTGTTGCTGTTCATGGTGATGCTGGTGACCGCCGCAGGCAATACCGCGATGCAATCGGTCATGCCGTCGATCGGAACCGCCCTGAAGGTTGAGGACTTTTGGATCAGCCTGGCCTACACTTGGTCGGCCCTGCTGTGGATGATCTGCGCCCCGATGTGGGCCCGGCGATCCGACAAACGCGGGCGCAAGGCGATGATGGCGATCGGCCTGACCGGCTTCATTTCCAGCTTCAGCCTGTGCGGCCTGGCCCTGTACCTGGGCCTCCATGGCTGGATCAGCGGCCTCGCCACCTTGCTGGTCTTTGCCATGTTCCGTTCGCTTTACGGCTGGTTCGGTTCCGCCGCCCCGCCCGCGGTGCAGGCCTATGTTGCCAGCCGCACCAGCCGCGAACAGCGCACTCAGGCGCTGTCGCTGATCTCCTCCAGCTTTGGGCTTGGCACGGTGCTGGGTCCGGCGCTGGCGCCGCTGCTGATCGTGCCGCAACTGGGGCTGGTCAGCCCGTTCCTGGGCTTTGCGCTGATCGCGGTAGTGGTATTGGCGGCGCTGCGTTTGCGCCTGCCCAACGACGATCCGGCCTTTGCTG
>JBPCSY010000130.1:0-2784 GCA_051006695.1 Candidatus Nanopelagicales bacterium | reverse complement strand
GAGGAAGGGTGTCTCGCCCGATCCATCGGTGGTTACGCCCGGAAGCGACTTCTGCAGGAAGGTCATGGTGGCCCGGGGAACCTTGACCTTCGATTTCACCTGCGGCTCGAACTCCTTGACGATCTTGCCGTCCGCGCCCACGATCGCCTTGGCGATGGTGGGTTGGTAGACGGTGCCGCCGTTGGCAACAGCCGCGTAGACCATCGCCATCTGCAGCGGCGTTACCGCCGTGTCACCCTGCCCGATCGCGGCGTTGAGGGCATCGCCCTCGCGCCAGCGGAAACCGTCAGCGCAGTTCTCCTTGTCGAGTGCCGTGTAGTAATCGGCAAGCTTCGGATTCGTCTTGCGCGTTTCCGGGTAGCCGGCGACCGCATTCGCGCACCACTGTTCGCGAAGGTTCTCCCAGTTGGCGAGCTTGAACAGTCGACTCGACACCCGACCGGAGGATTCATTCGGGAGGTCGATACCGGTCTTGGTTCCGAGGCCGAACTGCTTGGCGGTTTCGGCGATGGGGTCGGGCGAGTCCTTCGTTGCATCGGTGCCACCGGCACGCTCCCACATGCGATCGGCAATGCCGTAGAACACCGTGTTGCACGAGACCTCGAGTGCGCGCGAGAGCGGGATGCGGCCGTAACCGGCCGACTCGAAGTTACGGAAGGTCTGCGTGCCGCTCTTCACCCGCTTCGGGCAGGGATATTCGGAGTACAGCGAGAAGCCTTCCTTGCCGGCCGCTGCAGTACTGATCACCTTGTAGGTAGAGCCTGGTGCGAAGAGACCCTGGATGGC
Source organism: Candidatus Nanopelagicales bacterium (assembly GCA_051006695.1). GTDB lineage: Bacteria > Actinomycetota > Actinomycetes > S36-B12 > S36-B12 > CAIKZY01. Next base: position 1,998 of record JBPCSY010000130.1, on the reverse strand, counting down.
GTTGGACGAGAGCGAGTTGCTCTTCATCAAGTCCTTGAACTGCGCCTTCGTCACACCCCCGACCCAGATCGAAGGGTCATACGTCGGATAGCTCGCCATCGCGAGGATGCGGCCGGTGTCGACCTCGACTACGACAGCCGCGCCGGAATCACCCGGGTAGCCCTGCGACTGTGCTCGCTGAATGGCCGCGACGAGCTGCTTCTCGACCACCGACTGCAGCTTCGCGTCGATGCTCGTGACGATGTAGTCACCCGCCTTGGCCGCCTTCTCATCCAGGGTGCCGGTGACGCGACCGCCCGTGTCGACCGCCAGAGTCGTCACGGCAGGCTGCCCGCGCAGATAGGTGTCGTATTCGGACTCGAGACCGGAACGACCCACGACATCGGTGCGACGCAGACGATCGAAGTTCTGTGAATCACCCTGCTCGGCGAGCTGCTCTTCAGTCACCGGGCCGAGGTAGCCGAGCAGATGCGCCGCGTTGACGCCGAAGGGCTCCGGGTAGGTGCGCACTGCCTGGAGCTGAGCGGTGATGCCGGGGAATTCTGTGCGCTTCTCCATGATGCCGAGCGCGGTGTCAGTGGAGACGTCGTTTGCCACAGGAACGGGCTGGTACGTCGAGCCGTTCCAGCACACGGGCGGTGGCTTGGCCCCTTCCGTGCCACAGGGCTTGAGTCGATCCGTGATATCGCTGGCCGGCACCTGAAGCACCTTCGCCAGCCGTGCGACGACGTCGGCGCCATCGTTCGGCTGCCTGCCGAGCACGGCTCGATCCACCGTGACCACGAGCGAGGTGCGATTGGAGACAAGCGGGCGGCCGGCTTGATCGAGGATGAGCCCACGCACGGCTGGGTTCACGATCTCCCGGACGGTGTTGTTCTCAGCAGCCGAGCGGTACTCGGCCCCGGAGACCACCTGCAGATAGAAGAGCCGGGCCACCAGCGTTCCGAGGAGCGAGGCCACGAGCACGCCGAGCACGAGCAGGCGCAGATTGGAGCGCGCGTTCATCTGCCTCCTACTCCCCTCGCTGACCACAGCCGATGGCTGACCTCGAGGCGTACCCCCACCGGGGCAGCCCATTCCTGCTACGACGGTACGACGGACACCGCAATTCGGCCGAATCCAGGGCCCGAATTCACGTTCGAATCAGATCAGATCGCCCTCGGATCCCCTGGCGCCATCAGATGACGGCCACCTCAGGAGTCAGGGAGCGGGCAATTCGCCCGATTCCTGGCACCACCAGGGGTGCGAGGATCAATCCGTAGAGAGCCGCCGTGAGGGCCAGGCTCGGCACGTTCTCCCACACGACCCGTTCGCTACTGAGCGCTGACAGGAACAGTGCATTCAGGAAGACGACTCCACCGGCGCTCAGCCCGACCAGGCCCATGATGACCGGAACGGATCGATCTCGAGGGTCCACGACAGCGCCGGTGACGAGTCCGACGATGGTGAAGATGATCGCCTGGACGCCGAGGACCCCGTCGAAGGGAGGAGTCAGGCCCATCAGGATGCCCGCGGAGAATCCCGCGATTGCGCCGGGAAGCGGGCCATAAGCGAGGGCTAGGGCGACGATGGTCACCACGACGAGATCCGGGGTGGCGCCGGGCAGGCCGAGCCGGCTGAGCAGGGTGAGCTCGAGGATCACCGCGATGAAGATGGCTGACCCGATGATGATCGCCTGGCGTGCCTTGATGTTCATCTAGTGCCGGCCCCTGCGATAGCGGCCGCGGTCATGGCGTGGGTGCGACATCGGTGGCCGGCACTTCACTCGGCACGCTCAGCTGAGCATTCGACCCGCCCGGGCTCGGGGTGGGCGTGGGCTGCACGATCACCGCTGGCGCATCAGGAACAGCCGGCAGGACGCTGTCGCGCGGATCCGCGCGCGGCGGGCGCACGACAACTCCGACGATGCTCAACGTCGAGATATCGGCGAACGGGCGCACGGTCGCGATACGGCTCAGCTGCCCTGCGGTACCCGCGACGCTGAGAACCTCGCCGATC
>JBPCSY010000129.1:0-4728 GCA_051006695.1 Candidatus Nanopelagicales bacterium | reverse complement strand
CCGCGGTCGGAGATGAACTTGCGGAGCAGGTTGACGTCCTTGTAGTCGATGCCCTTGGCATCGGGGTTCTTGGACTTCTCGCGGCAGAAGGGGCATGCGCGCGGGTTCGGCATCTTGTCCGTGGGCTTGGGCCCACGCTTGCTGTTCTCTCGGGGTGCCATCTGATTTCTCCTGATGTCTGTGAAAAGAGTGGGTTAGAAGGGGGGCTCGTCGAAGCCGGCGCCGGGGCTTGAGGCCCACGGATCATCGGCCGGTGCTGACGCTCCGCCACCGCCGCCATTGCCGCCGCCGAAGCCGCCGCCCTGGCTCTGAGTGCGCGTGACCTTTGCGGTCGCGTAACGAAGTGCGGGGCCGACATCGTCGACCTCGAGCTCCATCACCTGGCGCTTCTCGCCCTCGCGAGTCTCGTACGAGCGCTGCTTCAGTCGACCGGAAACGATGACGCGAGTGCCCTTGGTGAGCGACTCGGCAACATTCTCGGCGTACTGACGCCACACGCTGCAGCGCATGAAGACCGTCTCGCCGTCCTTCCACTCATTCGTCGTCTTATCGAGGACGCGTGAGCTTGAAGCGACGGTGAACGAGGCGACCGCTGCACCGCTGGGGGTGAAGCGCAACTCCGGATCGTTGGTCAGATTGCCAACAACCGTCACTGCAATGTCGCCGGCGGCCATTAGTTCTTGCCTGCCAGGGTGACCTTCGTGCGCATGACTGCCTCGTTAAGGCCGAGCTGGCGATCGAGCTCTGCGACTGCTTCCTTGGTGGCGAGCATGTCGAGGAGTGCGTAGATGCCCTCGGACTTGTGGTTGATCTCGTATGCAAGACGGCGCTTGCCCCAGACATCGACCTTGTTGACAGTTCCGCCATCCTTCTTGACGACGTTCAAGAACGCCTCAAGGCTGGGGGCAACGGTCTTCTCTTCGAGATCAGGATCAAGGATGATCAGGACTTCGTAGTGACGCATAGACAACCCACCTCCTTCGGACTAAATCGGTCACGGCATTTCCGTGACAGGAGGGTTTCTGCGTTCTGCCGGTCGGACCGAAAACCACTCGGGCCAGTGGGCAGGGGCTCAACGTTACCCGCCCCACGGGGGGCAGGGGAAATCCGCTCCTCCACACCCCGCACCTCTATCCCCAGGTCCGGGCCAGGGCCTGCCCCCTGGAGGCCTGGGGCCCCAGGGTGACCGGAAGACGACACTCTCGACATTTCGGTACCGAAAGCGGTACCGTGTCGACATGGCCGTGAACGTGCGCATGAGCGAGGAACTTGCCGAGCAGCTTCGGCAGGTGGCGGCCGAGCTGGGCAAGTCCCAGCAGGAGGCGATCCGTGAGGCGATTGAGCTCTACGTTCGCGATTTCAAGCTACGCCATTACCCGCCGGAGGTTCGCCACCTCGTCACCCCGGCGAAACGGCCTTATCGGCACATCCCACGCTCCGAGCGCTTCACTCCGCCCCCAGGGAGCATGGACAGCACCGAGATGATCCGCGAGATGCGCGGGGATCGATGAATCGGCGCATCTACTGCGACTCGAGCGTTCTGCTCAAGCGTTATCGCGAAGAGCCTGACAGCGAAACCTGCAGCCGCGAGCTCGAACGAATGACCCTCGACGGCGATTTCTTACTCAGTTCCAAACTGGCCTTAGTCGAGGTCACTCGCGGCATCGATCGAAACCTACCTCCCGAGGCCGCTCAGGAGGATCTCGACGAAGCCGTCGCCAAGGTGCTCGAGGACGTCGACCTTGTCGCCATCGACGACTTCACCCTGCAGGTGGCGGCGGAGATCCCCGGCCGGCACCTCGGCACCCTCGATGCCATTCATGTCGCCACCGCACTCATCATGCGCGCTGATCTCGTCGTCACGCGCGATCAGCGGATGATCGAGGCGTGCACAGAGGTCGGCCTCGCGGTCGCGTAGCAAGCAGTGCGCCGCCGATAGTCTGGTCACGTGCGGATCGTCACCTGGAACGTCAACTCGATTGGCGCCCGTCTCGAGCGAGTACTCGCGTGGCTCGAACTGCACCAGCCTGATGTGCTGGCCCTTCAAGAACTCAAATGCACTGATGCCGCTTTCCCGCTGATGGAGATCCAGGCCCTCGGCTACGAGGTCGCCACCTGGGGCACCGGTCGCTGGAATGGCGTGGCACTGCTGAGCAGGGTCGGCCTCTGTGACGTCACCATTGGCCTGACCGACCAGCCTGAGTACGACGGCGCACTCGAGCCGCGTGCCATTGGCGCAACCTGCAATGGCGTCCGCGTCTGGAGCGTTTACGTCCCCAATGGTCGCGAGCCCGATCACGATCACTACGCCTACAAGCTCGAGTGGTTCGCAGCGCTGCAGGCCACTGTCGACGCTGAGATGAAGGCTTCGCCTGCACTGCCGCTTGCGATCATCGGCGACTTCAATGTCGCGCCAACCGACGAAGATGTCTGGGATATCGCGAAGTTCGAGAACTCCACGCACGTCACGCCAGCGGAGCGCACGGCACTGACCAACCTGCAGTCGATCGGTCTCGTCGATCACATGCCGCGTGCACTCAAAGGTGAGCCGTACACCTTCTGGGATTACCGCCAGGCAGCATTCGGTCGCGGCTGGGGCATGCGCATTGATCTCGTTTATGCGAACGCGCCCTTCGATGCAGCAATCACTGATTGCTGGATCGATCGCGAGGAGCGCAAGGGCAAGGGTGCATCCGATCACGCACCTGTCGTAGTTGATCTCATGGTTGCTCCATGACGCTCACCGTGCGCGCCATCAGCGCCGATCAACACCGCGCCTGGATCGCCACACGACCTTCAGTCTCATTCCTGCAATTGCCGGAATGGGGAAAGGTGAAGGCAGGCTGGCGCCCGCAGTCGATCGGCTGGTTCCAGGGTTCGACTCTTGTCGGCGCAGGGCTGGTGCTCTACCGTCCGATCCCCAAGCTCAAGTCACGCTCGCTTGCTTACTTACCCGAAGGCCCGGATATCGACTGGCTGCGCGAGCGGTTGCCTAATGTTCCGCTGCGTGAATGGCTTGATCCGCTTGTCGCACACTGCAAGGCCGAAGGTGCATTCCAGATCAAGATGGGCCCACCTGTCGCCATTCGCCGCTGGCAGGCCGACACGGTCAAGGACGTCATGGCTCATGCGGGAGAGCCAGGCGTCCCCGGACGCATCGGCGAGATCCCCGCTGACTGGCATTCGGCCGTTGCGGCAACTGCTGTCGACGCACTTCGCGCCACTGATTGGGTGCAGGAAGTCTCCGATGGCGCGGGCTTCGGTGACGTGCAACCGCGCTACGTCTTCCAGATTGATCTCGCGAATCGCACGCTCGACGAAGTCTTTGCCGGCTTCAACCAGTTGTGGCGCCGAAACATCCGCAAGGCTGAGAAGGCGGGTGTCGAGGTGACCCGTGGTGACTATGACGATCTCGCAGCCTTCCATGAGGTGTATGTCGAGACTGCTCAGCGCGATCACTTCACCCCGCGTGGACTCGCGTACTTCCAGCGCATGTGGACAGAGCTCAATGGCATTGATCCTGATCGACTGCGCCTCTACATCGCGCGCCACGATGGCCATGTTGCCGCAGCAACACTGATGGTGATCGTCGGCGACCATTCCTGGTACTCCTACGGAGCATCGACCACGGCCGATCGCGATGTTCGCCCGTCGAATGCCCTGCAGTGGCGCATGATCAGCGATGCCCATGCGGCCGGCTGCAGCATCTATGACCTTCGCGGTATCTCCGACACCCTTGATCCCGCCAATCACCTCTACGGCCTGGTGCAGTTCAAGGTCGGCACGGGGGGTTTTGCCCAGGAGTACGTGGGAGAGTGGGATCGCACGCTGCGTCCGATGTGGGCCCGCGCCTTCAAGGCCTATCAGTCACGTCGCTAGGAGACCCGATGTCGTTCACGCTGAGCATCGACGCCGATCGCTGGCGCGCGCATCACGAGTCGGTCATCGCCGCGATCCGCGGCACCGCTGCCGGTGACCTAGTCAATGACGTCTAGGGCAATGGCTACGGACTCGGTCAGCGAGTGCTCGCCGACGAGGTGATGCACCTGGATCTCGACACGGTCGCCGTCGGCACCGTCTACGAGCTCGGTGCGATGCTCGATTCGTACTCGGGCGAGATCGTGGTGCTCCAGCCCTTCGAGGTGCGCGATGCTGCCGCAGCCGAGGCCTGGCATCACCTGGCCGATCGCGGTCACCGCGTGATCCGCACGATCTCGTCGACCGAGGCACTGCTCGCCCTTTCCGACGGCCCCGGTCCGGTGCGCGTGATCCTCGAGGGCCGCACCTCCATGCAGCGCTTCGGCTTCACGCCCGATGAGCTGCTCGGCGCACTTGCCGACGCTCGGGTACGCACTGCACTGACCGAGGGACGCATCCTGCTGCGCGGCCTCGCACTGCACCTGCCCATCGCCCAACCGGCCGATGCCATCAGCCCGCGCGGAGTCGAGTCGGGCACCGCGCGCGTGCGCGAGACCCTGCACTGGGCAGGCATCTGGACAGCAGAGCTCGAGCACGTCGGCGGGCCGCAGGCCGCGACCCTGTGGGTGTCGCACCTCGATGATGCCGAGCTAGGCGCCGTCGTGCGCTCGTGTACCGCGCTCACGGTGCGCCCGCGCATCGGCACGCGCCTCTGGCTCGATCGCAGTGCACTCACGGCCACGGGCACGGTGCTTGCCGTGCATCCGCTGCCCAATGGCACCCATGTGGGCTATCGCCAGCGCAGCGGTC
>JBPCSY010000128.1:0-6822 GCA_051006695.1 Candidatus Nanopelagicales bacterium | reverse complement strand
CACCGCCACCAGTGGGTCGGGCAGCGCGACGGCCGGCGGCCTCGTCGGTTTCATCCGCGGACCCTCAGTCGAGAATTCCTTCGCTCGAGGAAATGCCACTGCCACGGGCAGCACGGGATCGGCGGCCGGCGGCCTCATCGGAGATCTCTGGCGAGGCAACGTGTCGACCTCCTTCTCCACGGGCATGGCTACAGCCACGACCACGGGTGGCACAGCGGGCGTGGGCGGAATCAGCGGATCCGCGAATACCTCCTGGGCCTCCCAGCTCTACTGGGATACGACGACATCCGGCATCAGCGCAGGCTCCGGCGACGGTAACTCCGCCGAGATGTTCGGCCGGACGAGTGATCAGATGCACCAGTACTCGACCTTCTCCGCAGGATGGTCGATCACCAATGGCTGGAATCCCGGTGCAGGCTCACCTTGGGGTATTTGCAATGGGGAGAACTACCCCTTCCTCTACGCCTTCACCACATCGATGCCGTCATCGACATGCACCGGATCGGGAAATGCGCCCATCCGCGCCACGACCCTCGATGCCAACGGTGGCTCGTGCTCTAGCACGACATTGTTCGCTCCGGATACCTCGTGGCTCTGGCTGCCCACCGGTACTCAGTGCACTCGATCGGGGTATTCACTTCTGGGCTGGTCGACATCCGCGCAGTTCCCGGTCACCCTTGCCGCGAGTCAGGTCGCACGCGGCTGGGGAGCGATTGACGACAGCTTCGACGGTGTGCGGATGATCTTCATCCCGGTCGGCGGATCGACGCAGATCTCGGGCGACAGCATTCTTCATGCCCTCTGGTCGCCTAGTTCCTAGGCCGCGCCTCGCACGTCAGCTGAACGGCGGGCGATCATCGAGCTTGATGCTCGCCTTGCCTGCCGCACGCCACAGTCGTGCTGTCGCGTCGGTGTCCTCATCGGTGACGAGATTTCCCATCACGCGAAGGGCGATCGTCATCAGCCCGCGCGAGCGCATTCCCACTGGGCCAAGTGTCGGCAGCAGTTTCGGCACTGTCAGCAAGCCCGCGAGACGGCGTGCGATCGAGAATGCCGTGCCGTAACGCGCCTGCAGAATCGGTGCCCACTGCGTGGTGTAGTCCATGCGCGAGTTCGGGATGGTGTCAGCGAGCACCTGCGCAGCCAGATGCCCGGTCTCGAGGCCGTAGTCGATTCCCTCACCGTTGAGCGGGTTGACGCAGCCGGCTGCATCGCCGATGAGCATCCAGTTAGGGCCGGCGACGCCGCTGACCGCACCGCCCATCGGCAGCAATGCCGACCACGGGTCACGAATCTCGCCGGAGAGCTTCCAGGTCTCGCGCTGCTGATCGGTGTAGTGCGAGATCAGCTGGCGGAGGTTGATATCGGCCGGGCGCTTTTCCGTGGCAAGTGTTCCGACGCCCACATTCACGCTGCCGTCGCCGAGCGGGAAGATCCAGCCGTAGCCCGAGAGAATCTCGTTCTTCGTGCCGCGCAGTTCGAGGTGCGAGGAGATCCACGGGTCATCACTGCGCTCGGAGGTGATGTAGCCGCGTGCGGCCACGCCGTATGCCGTACTGCGATGCCATTCGCGACCGAGCTTGCGACCAAGCTGGCTCTTGGCGCCATCGGCCACGATGAGCCGGCGGCAGCGAATCTCGTGAGTGGTGCCGTCACTCACCTTGAAGGTCACTGAGCGAACCTGACCGGCCTCGAAGGTGACATCGATCGCGCGATATCCCTCGAGCGGAGTGGCTCCGGAATCGAGGGCGACCTGGCGAATCTCGGTATCGAGCAGGGTGCGCGGGGCGGCACTGCCATGGCTGGGCAGTGAGCCACCGGGCCACGGGAGGTAGAGCTCCTGGCCGAAGCCCGCGGCACGCAGGCCCCAGTTGATGGTGCGGCCCTTGAGCCAGGGGGAGAGCCCGAGGGCATCGAGCTCGGCGATGGCCCGCGGGGTGAGGCCGTCACCGCAGGGCTTGTCGCGCGGGAAGGTCTCGGCGTCGGCGAGCACGACATCGAGGCCGGCACGTGCTGACCACGCCGCGGCGGAGGATCCGGCAGGGCCGGCGCCGATGACGAGAACGTCAGTGTCTGTGACCGTGCCCATAGTGACTCCATTCTCCTGGGGCATTCGGGTTTGGGCCAATCGGGTGAGCGGGCCCAGTAGATTTCGCGCGTGATGAGTTCCCCCACTCCCAAGGTCGCCGGTTTCAGCGTCGTCACCCTGCTGGTGCTGGCTGTCGGCCAGTTCCTGGTTGGCCTCGACATGAGTGTCGCCTCTGTCGCCCTGCCAAGTATCGGCCGCGAGTTCAATGTGGGCCTGGCTCCGCTGCAGTGGACGGTGATGGCGTACATGATCGCCGGCGCCGCGCTCTCTGTTCCTGTTGGCGCACTCGGCGATGCCGTGGGGCGCCGCAAGATCTACCTGATCGGCCTGGTGCTCTTCGGTGCAGGCTCACTCGTCAGCGCGATGGCCACGGGCACCGGCACTCTCATCGCCGGCCGCGCTATCGCCGGCGCGGGCTCGGCCGCGATGGCGACCCTTGCACTCGCAATGCTCACGTCATCGGTTGCGCATGACATGGTCACGAAGATCGTCGGACTCTGGACGGCGGTCGCTACCGCATCATCAGCACTCGGCCCGCTGATCGGAGGGCTGCTCGTCACCGCCTTCGGCTGGCGCAGCGTGTTCGCGATCAACATCATTCCGATCGTCGGACTCGTGCTGTTCGTTCTCTTCAAGTTCAAGCTGCCGGAGAAGCCGCGCGGTGGACGCATCGACTGGTTCGGCGCCGGTTTGCTCACCGCAGCACTCGTGCTCGTGTGCACCGGTCTCTCGCAGGCGGAGTCGGAGAAGTTCTCGAGCCCGCAGGTGTGGGGTCCGGTCGTGGCCGGTCTCGCCGTCGTGCTCGTGATGGTGTTCCAGCAGAAGCGCTCGTCCGCACCGATGGTGCCGTGGAAGCTGCTGAAGGCAGCGCCGATTCCCGCGACGATCATCCTTCTCATCGTGCTGGGCATGACGCTGAGCGGATCGATGATGCAGCAGAACCTGCTGCAGCAGAACATCCTCGGCTTCTCGCCCGCTCTCGCCGGCGTCGTCGGACTCGGAGCGTCGATCTTCTTCATCGGCTTCTCGCCGGCGTCACCCTTCATCGCCGAGCGCATCGGGCTGCGCGTGGTGTCCTTCATCGGTCTGCTGCTGGCCGCCGTAGGAACGCTGATGCTTTCCGGCATCAAGGTCGACACCGGCCCCTGGTACATCGCGATCGCCTTCTCGATCATGGGCATCGGTCTTGGCCTGTCGATGCCCGCCGTCTCTGGTGCCGCGATGTCGTCGACGCCTAAGGACGACATGGGTTCCGTCTCGGGCGTCATCGGTCTCTCCGGGCAGGTCGCCTCCGTGCTCGGCATCGCTGTCGTCGGCTCCATCGCCGCCGCGCGCACCCTCTCCGCCTGGGCCGGCCTCGCCCCGCAATCTGCGCAAACCGATGCCGTGCAGACTCTCGTGACCTCCGGAAACGCTGCTGAAGTCGGCAAGCAGGCAGGCGCCGCCGCAGCTCAGGCCGCGAGCGATGCCTTCGTGATCGGTGTCGGAGAGACCTTCCTCATCGCGACGGCCGGGCTGGTCATCGCGGCCTTCGCCGCGTTCTTCCTGATGCCCAAGAAGGCCGAGGGCAAGATCGACGTGCCCGCGCCTACTGCGTAGCGGGAACCGAGTCCTTCGGTCGCGTGCGATCGAGGAAGTCCAGCCACCAGCCTGACCAGACAGCGCTGACAAAGGCATGCGGATGCAGTGACAGCCGCTCGTGATCCTTGACCACGACCTCGCGCATCTGCCGAAGCCGATCGCCGTGCGGTGAATCGAGGACGGCCACGATCTCCGGCACCTTCACCAGCTCATCGCTCTGATCGACGAGTTTCCTGAGCACGTCTCCGCCGAGAAGTGCGTCCTGCAGCCAGGCCTGACGTGCCTGAAGGTCGCTGATCTGCGGTGTCATCGTTCGGGCCGTCATGTATGACGCATCGAGGGTGTCGTCATAAGCCTGAAGCGCCCGAAGTGCACTGTGGCGCTTCGCATCCAGAGCGTCGGCAGCACCGCGATTCGTGATGACATCAAGGACCGCATCGACATAGGCCTGCATCTGCGACATTGCGCTCCTGCCGGTGGAGGCAATCAGCCCGTTGATTCCGCGCGGGAAGATCGCAAAAGTGAGCACCACCGCTACTGCAAGGCCGATGAAGATGTCGATGAGCCGACTCAGCGCGGTATCCGTTGACGGTGGCCAAGTGAGCAGCGAGACGTTGATGATCGCAAATGGCGTGAACGCGAATTGCGCGAAGGTGATGCTCTTGCTCTGCGCGAACTTCGCGGTGAAGGCGGCCACGGCGAGCAGCACGATGAAGACAGGCTGACTCGGAGCGATGATGACCACGGCCGCACCCACGAGGATGCCTGCGACGGTGCCGCCCATCGTCTTTAGCGCTAGGCGGCCTGTCTGCGGGCTGGTGAAGCTGAGCTGCAGGATCGAGATCGTGGCCAGAACCTCCCAGAAGCCGTGCTTGAGACCCATTCCCTGGGATATGCCCACGGCTACCGCCGCAGCGATACCCGTGCGGAGGGCATTTCGACACCATGGCGAACTCAGTCGGAAATTCACCCGCAGCAGCTCGGCCGGCGAGCTCGGCTCGAAGGCGCCAAGCTCGGGCATCGGCGTCTCGCGGCCGCGCGAGCGAAGTGCCAGCCACTGCATGACGGCCGCGAGAATTGCGATCAGCCGAATCGGGTAGTGAGCGCTCAGCGCATCGAGTGTTGTCGCCGGGTTCGTGGCGAGGCCCTTCGCACACCACTCCTGGGCAGAAGCCAGATCCCGGTGTCTCAGCGCATCCATGTCGACTGGAGTCGGCAGGTCGGTGTCACCGGTGAGGATTGCCGCTGATGAGTCGAAGGTCTCGGCACTTTCCTTGGCAAGGAGATCGACGTGCGCATCAGGGGCCAGGTTCTCGATCGTGAGAGCGAGGTTCGTCGATGAATTCGCGTATTGCACCATCTGGAGAAGGGATCGAAGCCTCAGTGTCAGCGCGCCCGGTCGAGTGGGGCTGCCGACCGTCTGCCGCTGAATGACCTCGAATGCTTCCTTCAGGCCTGCCTTGCCCTCGCCCTCCCGGGCTCCCGATGCGTAGAGCCTCGTGAGATTCGCGGCGGCCGTGCACCAACCGGCGAGTGCCTGACGCGTGAGCTGGAGACGCTGGCGTGGCAGCACGATCATCGCTACGGCGATCGCGATGGCGCAGCCGAGGAGCCAGCCGCCGATGTAGTAACCGATTCGCGAGGGGGTGGCGGGCAGCATGACGGGCAGGAAGAAGGAGAGCTGCAGACCCACCGCGCATCGAGCGATGAAACCCTTGAGCACTCTCGCGTAGGCGAATGCGAACGAGACTGGCACCGTCACGACGACTGCTATCCAGGTGATCGGAGCAGCGAACGTGCCGATCACCAGGCCCAGGATTCCGACGAGCGATGCGGCGGTGAAGGCCAGGAGACGCTGCCGAGGCCCGCCCTCGAAATCAAGGAAGTAGAGCAGGACGAGCGTGGCGAAGGAGGCGAAGAGGCAGGTGGCGTTGTCGTCGAAGGCGTAGAGGCAGATCAGGTCAGTGATGAGCATGCCCACAGCCAGCCGGATGCCGGATCGAACATACGGATTCTGCGGAGTTCGAAGAACCACGGCTAACCGAGATCCGCGCTGATGCGAGCCACCTTGCCGTCATCGCCGAAGGCGAAATAGGCCACGCCTCGTTCATCAGTGGGCAGGTGATCAGCACCATCTGTGCCGAGAGTCACGTGGATCTTCTGCGTTGACCACTTGGTGATGTCGACGAGGATTTCGGCGAGCTCGGCATCACTGAAGTACTCGTGAGCTTGCGCTACGAGTGCATCGCTCATGTCTTGCGGCCGCCAGATGAAGGCATCGACCAGGCGAAGGGCGGTCTTGTGCCTTTCGCTCAGATCACTCGTCTCGTAGAAGTCGATCTTCGATTCCATATCGGAGTCGAGCCCCGACTGCTGCGCATCGGCGAGACGCAAGGTTTGGCATACGCGGCAGTCATGCTGACGAGCGCAGCGCAGACGAATGAGCTCGGTCGTGACTGCATCGAGGTGCGAGGAGCGCACGACGGAATCCTGGTACGCAGAGAGCAGTGAGTAGAGCTGGGCATCACGCACCGGCTTGCCGTTGTCGTTCAATGGAACGCGAATGGCGCGATTCGGGCGGGAGAGATCGCTCATGAGCTACCACCCAGTAGTCGATCACTCATGATGCGCAGTCGTGTGCGCGCTTCGATGATGTACGATGCGGTGACGAAGTCGGCCATGCCAACGTCTTCGAAAAAGCGGCCAGCGCGTTTGGCCGTCTTGTCGTCAAGTCCGGCCACGTCGATGAGCATCTGGTCGACGAGTTCGCTGAGCTCGAGATCCTGGGTGGTGACGAGAGCACCGGGGGAGTCAGAACCTCCGAGCATCTGCTCGATGCGCGATTCGGCGAGATAGAGGAAGTAGGGGTCGACGACCTCTGTGGCGCGGGCATAGGCGGCATCGAGTGCGGCCATGGCCTCGGGCTGGAGATCGGAGAGTGACACGCGGTCACTCTAGGGGCGCGCGAGGGGTCAGAGACCCCAGCGGGCGCAGGTGCACCATTCGTCTTCGGTGAACATGCTCTTGACCTGATCGACGTGCTCGCCGCAGCCACTCCAGGTGACCTTGCTGCACTTCTCGCACTTAACCGGACTGCACATGCTTTTACCTCCTGTGTGGACTCACGAAAAGTATACCCCCCTGGGTATACC
>JBPCSY010000127.1:0-2725 GCA_051006695.1 Candidatus Nanopelagicales bacterium | reverse complement strand
CCGAAGGGCCGATCTCGAGCGTCAGGCACATTCGATCTACCCCTTCATTCGGGCGAAGCTCAGGGCCGAGCTGGTGAAGGACCGTGAACGTCGCGGACGACTCGCAAGGGAATGGGGGTAACGAGAATGGACGCATTTCTCAACGGCACCCTGAGCGGATTCGGCAGCGTTCGCTTCGACTCCGGTTACCCCGGCGGCTACTTCAAGGGGTTTGCGCTCTCGGTCGATGCCATTGGAGCAGATCCCTCGCTGGGCGGCGGCTGGCAGTCGCTGTCCCTCGGCTCCATGCAGATGAACACGAATGAACTGCCCGCGGGCGGATACATTCGCACGTCCATTCGCGAGATCGAGCGCATCAGCTACGGCGAAGTCTCGATGAGCCGCGGTTGGAGCCCGGGTACCAGTGCGCGTATCACGGAGTGGTTCTCCTGGGCTCGCTCGAATGGCGGAACGACTGTCGCGGTCACTGTCGAGGTGCCATCGGATGCGGCAGGCCCGGCGAGCGTGGGCGGCTCCCTTGCCTCGATGCTGTGGTCCTCACTCTCGCGGCTTGGAGTGTCACCATCCGAAATTCCGGGCAAGAAGTTCAACATCATCTTCCGCGACTGCATCCCGCGCGAGTGGCAGGCGCCGCGAATGCAGGCCGGCCTCCTGAATTCATACACGGGCACCGTGCAGGAGCCCACCACGATCGAGACCTTGACCTTCTCGTTCTCCGGCTACAAGATCGAGTCCTTCAGCGGCGCAACCCCGATGGTCGATTCCTCTATTGCGACCGAGGAGAAGGTCGAGCCGTGCAAGCTCGTCATCATCCCCAACACGGGTGGAGCGACGCGCAAGATGCTCGCGAGCATGAGCTCGTGGACCAACGGGCAAAGCCTGACTTCAGGCCTGCTCGGACTGGGCGCGCTGTCGAATGCGGGTGCGCGTCAGATCGCGTGGCTCGCCTCGATGTATGACTCGGTGGAGTTCTTCCTCCCGCCGGCTTCGATCAAGGTGACGAAGGGATCGAGCTGGTCGACAGGACTCTCCTCGCGTGCGAAGGAGTCCGGCCCCGTGACCTTCAAGGGCACCAAGCCGATGAAGATGTCGTTCTCGTTCCTGATGAAGACTCAAGAGCGCGGCCTGTTCGACAACGGGTTGATGGGAGCAATCCAGGGCGGAGGCGGTCTCGCGGGCCTGTTGGCGGGTGCCGTCGGTCTCGGCGACAGCCTGGGCATCGGCTCGAAGAACTCGGTCATGACCGATCTCAAGAAGCTCGTGTCACTGTGCGAGAACTATGACAGCAGTCCGCTGAGCTTCCTGTCGACGGCGAAGTCTCCGCCGCTCGTCATGCTGCTCTGGGGACAGTTTGCCTCGCCGCTGATGTACATCACCGATCTCTCTGCTGAGATCGTGCGCTTTGGCTCCGATGGAACGCCGACCAAGGCGCTCGGCCAGATCGAGTTACGTCAGTATCCGTCCACTGCGGGCAGCACGAACCCGACTTCAGGTGGATTCTCCCCTGAGCTCGTCGAGACCGTTCTGGCCGGTGACACCCTCGCCCATCTGGCTTACCGCTCCTATCAGTCACCGGCTCGATGGCGTGACGTCGCGGAGCACAACAAGGTAGATGATCCGCTGCGGGTTCGATCGGGCGCGAAGATGCGGCTTCCTGCGGCCGAGCAGTTGCCCAGCCGCACCCACGGTGGTTCCGTCCCCGACGAGGATCTTGATGAGTTGAACTTTGACGAAATCGACGAGGACTACTGATGGCGTACGACTATGACTCCTCAGCGGCCACGTTCAAGGTGTGGAAGAGCGGAAAGGAACTGCCGAAGCAGGCTCAGACCGCAATCCGCTCGGTGACGGTGGAAGCGGGCATCAACATGCCCCGTATGTGCGAGATCGAATTCCTCGAGTCACCTGCGTATATCGGCGAGCAGTCGGGAAACCTCTCGACCGGTGCTGAGATTGCTGTCTTCGCTTATGCGGAAGGAAATGTCACCGGCGACGTGCTTTTCAAGGGCAAGATCCGGACACAGGAGATCAGCTTCGACGAAGGCATGGGAGTACGTACCGTTTTTCGTGCTTACGACACCGCGCACGACATGCTCAGCGCGACGCGCACGAAGATGTACAAGGAGACCACGATCTCCGAGGTCGTCCAGACCCTCGCGAAGAAGTACGGGCTTTCGCCCTTGATCGGCGGCGCGATTGCGTCGACAAAGGTGAAGTACGACGCCATAGTGCAAATGAACGAATCCGATTGGGATTTCATCTGCCGTCTTGCGCGCGAGGTCGGCTACATCGCTTACGTTCGGGTGTTCACGCAGCTGACAGTTTCGCAGACCAAGCTCTACTTCGGGCCAGCAACTAAGGCGAGCAAGGCCCCTCTCACGGCCAGCAGGGCGCGCGGATTCAAGATCGGTGACGGTAGGATCATCTCGCTGCGGGCGATGGTGACCGGTGCGGGTGCTCCCAAGGAAGCCGTAATTCCTGGTTGGAACGAGAAGGCGAAGGCCGCTGCCGTAGGCGATCAGGACCTCAGCTCAAAGATGTACGAGACCGTCGACACTCGTACCTCAGCCTCGAGCCTTCGCAGCTCGAAGGCAGGAAAGCGTATGTCGCTAGAGCGGGTGGCCGGAAACGTTGCCGAGGCCGAGCAAATGGCCAAGGGTTATGCGCGCCGTCTTGCGGCCGCCACCACCGATGTCGAACTTGTCGTGCGCGGTCATCCTGATGC
>JBPCSY010000126.1:0-2837 GCA_051006695.1 Candidatus Nanopelagicales bacterium | reverse complement strand
TTTGGCGACAACGCCCATGTCAACATCTACATCGAAGGCCCGGTTGCAAACGCACTGATGATCGGCGGAAACCAAGGCAGCATCGACGGTGGCGGTGTGACTGAGCGGCGTGAGGACATCTCAAACACCTCGGGCAACTACTACGCCTACCGCGCGCCAAATGGTCTGGTGGCGTCGGCCTAAGTGGGCGTTCCCTTTGACACCCAACGCATTGGCCAGTCGGCGGTCGAATACACCCCGTCGCTTGCCGGGCACAAGATCATCACCGCTGCCAATGGCTTTCTTGACACCGCTGAGTCACCGGCGCATTCGGGCGGCGGCGGGATCATCGATACATGGCTTTCGTTCTACGGATACGCGCCGGGCGACATCGAGTGGTCAGCGGCCTTTGCCAACACCATGCACCGAAGCGCGGGCTATACCCCACCGCGCGACACCGCCGTGCTCGCGCAGATGTATAACACGGCGCTTTCGCAGTCAGTGACATCACGGCTTCCGTATCACGGGTGCTTTGTGATGACAGTTACTCTGCTTGGTGATGGGGTGACCCTTGATGCAACTGCTGACAGTGGCGGTGCACATAGTGTCGCTCTGTATGCGTACTGGCATAACAAGCCTGCGAATATGGCTGTAGTGATCGGTGGTGATTCCCCCGATTCCGACGAGACAAACGACATCGTCGATTACCGCTTCATCAACACCATGACCCCCGATCCCACCCACCCCGAGCGCACCACGCGCTTTGTCGTGCCGACGTACCTGCGAAAGGTGCGCGCACGCGGTCTGGTGGCCCTTCCCGGGGCTGAGGCGGCGGCGTCGAAGCCCCTGACCAAGAGGACCCCTAGTGGGCATTGAGGTCACCCCGACAGTCATCGCCCCGGATCAGGACCCGCTCCAGATCGCAGAGGAGTCCCTTGCCGGGCTTACGCCTGCGGCGATCGGGACCGATGTCGCCTTTGACTTTGAGCGCGGCGAGATCGTCCTTTCGGGCACCGCTGGCCAGTTGCAGGTCACGCGCGGCAACAAGACCATCGCCCAGTGGATCATGAGCGCGCTTTCGACCGATCGCGGGCGCATGACGATGTACCCGGCGTGGTTTGGCTCGGGCATCAGCGACGCGATCGCAAGCGGCATGGTCGATACATCGCTCATCGAGCGCGAGATCAACGAGACCGTCAGCGCCCACGACCGCGTGCGCGGCGTCACTGACGTCGTTGCCGAGCGCGACGTGGCGCATCCGGAGACTGTCTATGTCTCTTTCACCGCCGTGATGGACAACGGCGATCGCATCCGATTCGGAAAGGTCCCCCTTGGCTGACGTTCGCGGCATCTTCCCCGACGAAGACCAGAACGACATCTATGAGCGCATGGTCGCGGACATGCCGCCGCCTGCCAACGGGTCAGTGTGGGAGTCGCGCGTCGGATCGGTCGTGCATGCGCTGTTGACCCCGATGGTTGCCGAGCGCATTCGCATGATGGACTTTGCGCGCGAGGTCGTCTCGTCGTGCTTTTTGTACTGGGCCGATGGTGAGGCCCTTGAGGCCAAGGCCGATGAGTTCGGCGTCACGCGCCTTCCCCCGTCGGTTGCCACCGGCTACGTGACCTTCTACGGCGCGGACAACACCGTGATCCCGATCGGCTCGCAGGTCGCTGCCCCCGGCGACGACGCGACCGAGGAGGACGGGCACATCTTCATCACCCAGACCGACGGGGTGATCTCTGGTGGCGAGGTGACCGTGCCGATCATCGCGGAGGAGGATGGTGCCGACGCGAATGTCCCGGCAGGGGCGATCACCGAACTGCTCACGCCGGTCGATGGTGTGGACTACGTCGAAAATGGCTCAGAGATCACCGGCGGCAGGGACCAAGAGGGCGATGACGGCCTGCGTGACCGCGCGCTGATTCGCGCCCAGCAGCAGCCGACCGGCGGCAATAAAGGCTATTACCTCAACCTCGCCTATGAGAACTCGCAGGTCTACCGCGCCGAGGTCGAGGACCGCTGGAACACGATGGGTCCCGGTCAGGTGCCAAAGCCCGGCGAGGGATCCGGGCGGTTGGTCATCTCCGGCCCCTCCACCGCATGGGTGCCGCCAAAGACCGTCGATGACATCCAGTTGCAGATCGACCCGTCGGTGCGCTGCATCGCGCACTTTGAGGGCGATGAGGCGTGGGTCATCACCGACGGCGAGAGCGCAAGCGCCTCATCGGTGACCGGTGGGGTCATCGAGGGCGAGCGCAGTTGGCGGATCTCTCCCAGTGCGGGGCTTTCGACCACCATCACCCGCGCCTATGCGACCCCGATCTCGGTCTCAGATGTCCTGACCGATTCGTCCGACGAGATCTGGCTTGCCGTTCGCACAGTCACCGGGACTGCCGAGACCATCACGATTGAGTTCGCCGACACCGAGCGCTACAACGTGTGTGCAGTCAGCGTGGCAAGCGGGGACATCCCCGCCGACGGCAGGCTGATCGTCACCAAGAGCGACCTGTCGGCCTCGGTAGGGTCGGTCGATTCGTGCCTGCTCGCGATCAAGACCGTGGCGACCACCGTTGAGTCGGGGTTGTCGCAGTGCGAGGTCGTCGTCGATGCGCTTCGCGTCGCACGCGCACAGGGCGGAAATGCCGGGGGCTTTGTGACCCTCGGAATGCAGATGACCGTTGCCTCGGCCTACCGGCAGGGGATCGACATCAGTGCAGAGGTCATGCTGTCTCCGGGCGCATCGATCGACGGCGTCAAGCCGACGCTTGAGGTTGCGCTGAACGAACTTCTCTTTTCCCTTGGCTCCGGGGATGCGCTTCGCATCGCGCAGGTGGCCAACCGCATCTTCGTGCAGGAG
>JBPCSY010000125.1:0-6345 GCA_051006695.1 Candidatus Nanopelagicales bacterium | reverse complement strand
CGCGCACAGCAGCACCTTGCGCATGCCGCCGCTGGGGTACTGGGTATCGGGCAGCATCGGGTGGAAGTAGCCAGTCGTGAAGTCAGCCTTCTGCGACACCGCTTGCTTCGCGCGCAGCAGCGACTTCGGGGTGAACACCACGAGCGGGCGCTGCACGTGCGCATTGGCCTGAAGCCGCAGTAGGTGGAAGTACGAAGCCGGATTCGACGGCATGGCGACGATCATGTTGTCCTGCGCGCACAGTTGCAGAAAACGCTCGACGCGGGCCGACGAGTGATCGGGGCCCTGGCCTTCGAAACCATGTGGCAGGAGCAGCGTCAGGCCCGACTTCTGGCCCCACTTCTGCTCACCTGAGGAGATGAACTCATCGATGATGGTCTGGGCACCGTCGGCAAAATCACCGAACTGGGCCTCCCACAGCACGAGTGCATCTGGGCGCGCCACCGAGTAGCCGTACTCGAAGCCCATGGCCGCGTACTCGCTGAGCAGGGAGTCGTAGACGTAGAGCTTCGCGCCATTGCGGTAGCACTGCTTGAGCGGCTTGTACTGCCAGCCCGTCTCCTTGTCGACGATCACCATGTGGCGATGGCCGAAGGTGCCGCGGCGGACATCCTGACCGGCGAGCCGAATCGTGCGACCCTCCATGAGAAGGGATCCGATTGCCAGAGCCTCGGCCATGCCCCAGTCGATGGTGTCCTCGGCCACCATATGGGTGCGCATCTGCAGCAGCGGAGCGAGGCGCGGATGAATGGTGAAGTCGGCAGGCATCTCGATCTGCGAGGTGATCACTGTCTCGATCTGCTCCTGCGAGATCGCAGTGGCGATCTCAGCGGCAAGGCCCTGGGGAGCGAGAGTGTGCTGACCGGAGCTGATGATGTCGGCCGACGAGATGCTGAACTCCTCGTGGTCGTCCTCGGATTTCGTCTCCTGGAAGATGCGCTCCAACTGCTCCTGGAAGTGCTTGAGCGCCGCCTCGGCCTCCTCGAGAGAGATATCGCCGCGGCCGATCAGTGCCTCGGTGTAGCTCTTACGCACCGTGCGCTTCTGATCGATGATCGCGTACATCAGCGGCTGGGTCAGTGAGGGATCGTCAGCCTCATTATGGCCGCGCTTGCGGTAGCAGACGAGGTCGATGACGACGTCCTTGTGGAATTCCTGTCGGTACGCGAAGGCCAGTTCGGCCACGCGCACGACGGCCTCGGGATCATCGCCGTTCACGTGGAAGATGGGTGCCTGGATCATGCGTGCGACGTCGGTCGAGTAGAACGACGAGCGGCTGTACTTCGGTGAAGTGGTGAAGCCGACCTGGTTGTTGACGACAACGTGGATCGTGCCACCCGTGCGGTAGCCCTGGATCTGCGACATTTGCAGGGTCTCGGCCACGACGCCCTGACCGGCGAAGGCTGCATCCCCGTGCATGAGCACCGGCAGGATGTCGAATACTCGGTCGCGGGGGAGTTGATCCTGCTTCGCGCGCACGATGCCCTCGAGTACCGGGTTCACTGCTTCTAGGTGCGAGGGATTGGCCGCGAGGTAGACAGCCGTCTGCGCGCCGTCATCGGCGACGAACGTGCCCTCGGTGCCGAGGTGGTACTTCACGTCACCAGAGCCCTGCACGGACTCCTCGCCTTAATGGCCCTCGAACTCGCGGAAGATCTGCGCATACGACTTTCCGGCGATATTCGCCAGGACGTTCAGGCGACCGCGATGCGGCATGCCGATGGCGACCTCGAGGATGTCGTGATGTGCGGCTTCGATGAGGATCGCATCGAGCAGCGGGATGAGAGACTCCCCGCCCTCGAGGGAGAAGCGCTTCTGGCCGACGTACTTGGTCTGGTGGATTGACTCGAGGGCCTCACCATCGTTGAGCTTGTGCAGGATGCGCAGCTGCTCGGTGACATCGGGCTTGGCGTGCGGCTGCTCAACCTGCTTCTGGATCCAGGCACGCTGCTTGGGATCCTCGATGTGCATGTACTCGATGCCGACAGTGCGCGTGTAGGAGTCGCGCAAGACGCCGAGAATCTCGCGCAGCTTCATCAGCGGCTTCCCGCCGAATCCGCCGGTGGCGAACTCGCGATCGAGATCCCACAGAGTGAGTTTGTGGGTGAGGACGTCGAGATCGGGGTGGGTGCGCTGACGGTACTCGAGCGGATCGGTATCAGCCATCAGGTGGCCGCGCACTCGGTAAGCGTCGATGATCTCCTGGACGCGCACGGTCTTGTCGAGATCGGTCTCGTGGCTGGCCGAGATGTCCTGCGCCCAGCGGATGGGCTCGTAGGGCACTCGCAATGAGCGATAGAGGTCGCCGTAGAAGTCGTCGCCGCCGAGCAGGAGCTCATGGATGCGCTTGAGGAACTCACCGGACTGCGCACCCTGGATGATGCGGTGGTCGTAGGTCGAGGTCAGGGTCATGATCTTGGAGACTGCATTGCGAGCGATCGACTCGGGTGACGCACCCTGCCATTCGGCCGGGTACTCCATGGCGCCGACGCCGATGATGCAGCCCTGTCCGGGCATGAGGCGCGGCACGGAGTGCACGGTGCCGATGCCACCGGGGTTAGTCAGCGAGATCGTGGTGCCGGCGAAGTCGTCGGCCGTGAGGGCTCCGGCCCGCGCCTTACGGACGACCTCCTCGTAGGCCGCCCAGAACTGCGCGAAGACCATCGCCTGCGCGCCCTTGATGGCCGGCACAAGAAGCTGGCGCGAGCCGTCGGGCTTGGCAATGTCGATGGCCAGACCGAGATTGACATCGCCATGCTCGACCATGAACGGCTTGCCGTCGATCTCGGTGAAGCTGCGGTTCATCGCGGGGATCTCGGCAGTAGCGCGCACGATCGCGTAGCCGATGAGATGGGTGAACGAGACCTTGCCGCCGCGACCGCGGGCGAGATGGTTGTTGATCACGGTGCGCGTATCGATCATCAGCTTGGCCGGGATCGAGCGCACGCTGGTCGCGGTCGGGACGGTGAGACTGGCTTCCATGTTCGCGACGACCCGGGCAGCCGCACCCTTGAGCGCAACGTTGACGTCGTCGGCCTTCGCTGCAGGTGCTGCGGCAGGCTTCGGGGCAGGCGCGGATGCAGGTGCCGGTGCGGCGGCCGGAGTTGCCGCAGGAATAACGGCGGGTGCGGGCTGTGCGGCCACTGTTTGCGCCGCCTTGTTGGCATGCGGTGACTGATCGGCCGGGGTGTACCCCTCGAAGAACTCCCACCACGCGGGGTCGACGCTGCTCTTGTCAGTCAGGAACTGCTGGTAGATCTCGTCCACCAGCCATTCATTCGGTCCGAATCCGGCGGCAGCTGCAGGCTCATTCGACACGCCTTGAGTCTATGCCCATCGGCTCACTCGACTGAGGTCGCCTTGGGCCCCGTCGATGCTGCATCAGCTTGCGCGATCTCGTTTATCCGCAAGGCTGTCCGCATGCCGAATTTCGACGCTCCGGAGCCGCTCGCGGGTCGTGTGGCGCTTATCACGGGCGGCTCGCGTGGGATCGGATTTGAGGCCGCGCGTGGTCTCGGCGCACTCGGCGCGACGGTGGTGCTGATCGGCGTGGACCCCGCTCGGGCAGCATCGGCAGCCGAGGCCTTGGTGTCAGCAGGCATTGACGCGGTGGGTGAGAGTGCTGATGTGGCCAATGCCGAGTCGATGGACGCACTGGCCGTTCGGCTCGGACCACTGGCCGCACCCGACATCCTGGTGATCTCGGCGGGGGTCATGAGCGACAAGGTCTCGAAGACCCTGCGCACGTCGGCAGCAGAGTGGGATCGAGTCATGGGCGTCAATCTCGACGGCGCGTTCCACGCCATGCGCCTGTTCGTGCCGGGCATGGCCGAGCGTCGCGATGGCCGCGTGATCACGGTCTCCGCCTGCCTGGGCCGTTTCAGCGGGCCCGGAACCTCGGGAGGACTTGCCCCGTATCGGGTGAGCAAGGCAGCTCTCAATGCGATGACCAAGAACCTTGCCGCCGAGATGATGAATGGCAAGCGCGGGGTTCTCGTCGATGCCATGTGCCCGAATCACTGCCGCACCGACATGGGCGGCCCGGAGGCGCCGCGCTCCGCGGCTGAGGGCGCCGAGACGATCGTGTGGCTGGCCACCCGAGACGCAGTCACGGCCGACGGCACGCCGGCGCCCACTGGCCAGCTCTGGGAAGATCGGCAGATCGTTCCCTGGTAGGTGCGACTACGTGATGTCGCGCCTGAGGGTCGTGATCGACGCGATCGCGCCCAGTACGACTGCGTAGCCGATCAGCAGCAGCCCGCCCGCCCAAGCAGAGAGCAGGCCGATTGTCGCCTCGCCCTGCCGGTAGGTCATGTTCATCACTGCGTCCAGCGCACCACCCGGGAGCCAGGCCGTAGTCCAGTCGACGAAGGCACTGAGCAATGGCTGAATGAGGAATACGAAGACCAGAGCAATGATCAATGCAGCGACCTGGTTGCGGATCAGGGATCCGACGGCGACGCCAAGGATTGCGTAGATCGCGAATCCGAGAAGCACTCCGCCCAGTGTCTGAAGCGATTCGGACGGCACGATGGCCGCGTGCTCCTTGCCGGCGAGGGTGACCGTGGCGAGACCCAGCGAGACGGCGAAGTTGATGATGCCGAAGATCGCGCCGATGACGGCGTAGGTCACGGCCTTCGCGAGCATCACCGGGGCGCGACGCGGGGAGGCAAGGAAGGTTGCCGTGATGGTCATGTGTCGATATTCGCCAGTCATGCCGATGATGCCGATGATGAGCACGAATACCGAGGCATTCGCGCAGGACGCGACGATGCTGTTCACGTAAGCGGGAATCTGGAGAAGCTGACCGCTGCTCACCATGCGTGCGCTCGTGGGCACCAGGTAGACCATCAGCAGCACGTTGAGGGCGGTGAAGGCCACGGAGAAGGCCAGCAGCCACAGCGCCAGCCTGGTCGTGAGGACCTTGCGGAACTCGGCTCTCAGGGCGTTCATGCGGCACCTCCCTCACTCGAGGTGAGTTCGAGGAAGACAGCCTCCAGGTCGTGCTCCTGCACGTGAAGCTCGTGGAGCATGACGTTGTGTGCGAAGGCCAGTGCGCCGATCTCCTCAGCGGTCATGCCCGTGACCAGAAGGGCGCCGCTGGCATCGGTCGTGATCGACGCAGCGGATGCCTGGCTGATCGATTCGGCAAGTCGAATGGCGTCCGGGCTGCGCACGATGACGGGCGCGTTCATGCCCGAACTGAGTGCATCTAGGGACCCGTAACTGACGAGTTCGCCCTTGCGGATGATGACGACATCGTCGACGGTGAGCTGGACCTCGGACAGCACGTGGCTGGACACGAGAACCGTGCGCCCTTCGGCGGCCAGCGCTCGCAGGGAGTTGCGTAGCCAGGCGATGCCCTCGGGATCGAGGCCGTTGGCGGGTTCATCGAGGATCAGGACAGCCGGATCTCCGAGCAGGGCCGTGGCAAGTGAGAGACGTTGGCGCATGCCCAGGGAGTAGCCACCCACCTTGCGGTGTCCGGCCTCGGCGAGCCCGACGAGCTCGAGAACCTCGGTCACGCGAGTGCGTGGGATGCCGGCAGATGCCGCGACGACACGCAGATGCCCGCGCGCAGTGCGGCCCGGATGAAAGCCACTCGCCTCGAGTGCCGCGCCGACGATGCGCAGGGGATCGTGCAATTCGCGGTACGGCCGGCCGCCGACCAAGGTTTCGCCTGAGGTCGGGCTGACCAGCCCGAGCAGGCAGCGCAGGGTGGTGGTCTTGCCGGAGCCATTGGGTCCGAGGAATCCGGTGACGCGGCCGGGCTCCACTCGGAACGAGAGATCGGAAACAGCGCGAACGCCGTCGCCACGCCCGAATACCTTGGTGAGCGAGCGGACCTCCAGCTCGACTGAATTCCCCATCATGCAAGCAGGCTACCCCGATAGATTCGCGCCATGACCACATCGCTCATCCCGGGTATTGACCAGTCAGTCGTGACGCCGGTGCTCCTCACCGGCTCCTGGACCACCGGGACGGGGGGCGCCATCGAGGTGCGCTCGCCCTTTGATGATGCACTTCTGGGCTCCGTCCCTGCACTCAGTCCGACCGATGTCGATGCTGCGGTGGCGTATGCGCATCGCACCCTCGAGGCGTCGCCCCTGCCGCAGTGGCAGCGCGCGGAGATCCTCGATCGCGCCGCAGTGCTCCTCGCGGCACGTCGTGAGGAGTTCGGAATCGCGATCGCACGCGAGGCGGCCAAGCCGATCAAGACGGCACGTGTCGAGGTTGATCGTGCGGTCAGCACCCTGCAGTTCTCGGCCGCGGTGGCGCGCACTCTGGCCGGCGAGGTCGTTCCCATGGAAGCCTCACCGGTGGGCGTCGGCAAGATCGGCTTCA